>WRIE01000074.1 GCA_009782875.1 Eubacteriaceae bacterium
ATGTCGAAGTTGTCAAGCGCAACGAGGCCCATATGTTCATTGTCCTTCCCAAAAGATGGATTGTTGAAAGATCATTCGGATGGGCTGATAATTGCCGGAGGCTGTGGAAGGTTTGCGAAAGGCACTTGAGCACATTTTGCCAAATGTTTGTATTGTCATTTATTTCAGTTCTTTTGAGGAGATACTAAACATCCTCTTAGAGGGCTTTTCAAGCTCCTTTGCCTTGAAAGCCACATAGCCAGGCCATTGGCTGAGGCATTGCCAAGGGTCCAAAACGCATCCCGCACTAAAGTCCCCACAGTATGGAAGCCTGAAGAATTGCAAAAAGTAAAAGAATCCATAGATTTGGGCAACCCAACCGGAAAACGCGGCTATGCTATTATAATGCTTGTTGCGGGCACAGGGCTTCGCGCTGGCGACATAAAAACCAACCTTAAACTTTCTGATATCGACTGGGAGAGGAAAGAAATCCCCATCACCCAAAACAAAACCAAAGAGCCGCTTGCCCTCCCGCTAATGGACAATGCCGGATGGGCGCTGATAGATTATGTAAAAAACGCAAGGCCTGAATCAAGCTTCACCAATGTTTTCCTCCGGCGCCTCTCCCCATTCGAGCCATTCCAATCATCAAGCGCGTTTTACACTTTGCTTACAAAATACGCGCCAAAGGCAGGCGCCGAGCCAGGGGGCAAGCCTAAAGCGGGCATACACCCGCTCCGGCGCACAATAGCGAGCGGGCTGCTGCAAAACGGTGCCGGGATCAACACGATTGCAGACATCTTGGGGCATGCAGACCCTGGGACGACTAAAAACTGCCTGAAAGCCAACATAGCCGCTTTGAGCCAGTGCACGCTGGAGGTGGTTTTTGATGGGCAGCAGCCGGGAGTCCACCGGCGCATTCGCGCCGGAGCTCAAACTGTTTTTAGGCGGGAAACGCGCTTTCGGGATAAAATACATCGACGAAGAGCGAATGCTGCATAAACTTGGCGAGCCCTGTGTTACGCACAACCGCGAGGACGGTTTCACAAAAGAGCTGCCATTGAGGTTTACACAACCCCGCCCGAACTGGCCGCAAAGCACATATGGCAAGCATGTCGACCTGGCTTCCCAAGACCGCCAAGTTTTTGATCCTCCATGGGTTGCCGGCTTATATTCCTGACACAAAACCCAAGCTTGGAGCCCAGCGCCAGCTCAACCCCTGCATTTTCAACATGGATGAGATAAAAAGCATATTTGATATAGCGGACAACTTGTATTCCGGGAGGAGCCACATCAGAAGCTATGATTTTTACCCAGTAATATTGCGCCTGCTTTACAGCAGCGGCATGAGGATTTCCGAGGCGTTGCGCCTGGCAATAAATGACGTTGATTTAGGCAACGGCGCCGTTTTTGTCAAAAACGGGAAGAACCGCAAGGACAGGCTCTTGCCTTTAAACCCCCAAATGGTCCCGTGCCTCAGTTTCTACGCCGGGAAATACCATGCTTTGCCCCTAGGCGGCGACTACTTTTTTTCCCCGCCGCATGGCGGCTGCTATTCCAAGGGCGCTGCCTGCCACCGTTTCAGGGATATCCTTTTCAAATGCGGGATATCGCATGGCGGCAGGGAGAAAGGAGGCCCCCGCTTGCACGGTCTCAGGCACACTTTTTGCGTCCACAGCTTGAGGCAGTTTTTGGCAAATGGCGTTGGCCATCGCGCCGCGCTTCCGGTTCCCCAAGTCTATATGGGCCATTCAAGCATCGCCGCCACTGCAAAATATCTCAGGCTTGCTGCGGACGCTTGCCCAGAGATTCCGGACAAGATAGGGCAGGAATCCGGCGGGCTGATGCCTGTGCGGGAGGCGCCTGGAGATGGATCCCGCTGGCTTTGCCAATTATCTAAGCAGTTTCCTGGCTTCGTGCCTTGCAGCCCAAAGAAACCTGGGCGCCAACACAATACAATCGTGCCGTGGCACGTTTTCCCTGCTGCTTCGATGCCTTTCCGATGTGAAGGGGATTGCGCCAGAGAGGGTAGTTATTGGCACAGCCTGCAAAGAAGTGGCTGAGGATTTCCTGCTTTGGCTGGAAGCCGGGCGGGGCAATGGCATTCCATCAAGAAACCAGAGGCTTGCTGCGACCCATGCGTTCTTCCGTTGCTTGCAATGCGGGAAGCCGGAGCTTATGCTCCATTGCCAGAGGGTTGTCTCCGCGCCGTCAAAGAAGGCGCCAAAAAAACCGCCTGTGTGCTTGCCTGGCAGCGAAATGGGAAGGCTGTTGGCAATGCCAGGCATGAAAACATGCACAGGCCGGAGGGATGCGGCTATGCTCCCGCCCCTGTGCGGCTCCGGGGCAAGGGTGCAGGAATTAGCGGACACCACCCCAAGAAATCTCCGGCTCGAAGAGCCTTTCCACGTTGCGCTTGCCGGCAAAGGCAGGAAAACGCGGCATGCCCCGATCATGAGGCGGACAGCTTCGCTGCTGGCTTCGTGCATCAAAGAGCAAAAAATTGATGGCGCCGGCAAGCTGGGCCACCCGCTTTTTTTCAACCACTGGAAAGAAAAACTCGCCCGGCAAGGAATTGGCTACATTATTAGCAAGTACTCAGAGGGCATTGGTTCCGGCAACAATATTTCAGCCCATGTATTTTGCCATTCGAAAGCCATGGCGCTTACACAGGCTGGCGTGAGCCCAATATATATACGTGGCATCCTTGGCCATGCCGGCTTGAAAACTGCCAGTGCCTACTCGAAGTCAAGTATTGAAATGAAACGGAAGGCTTTAGAAAAAATCGAATCAACAGCTATTCCTGACATACCCGATTGGACTGCTGACAGCAACTTGATGGACTTCTTGAAGAGCCTTGGCAAGTGATAGTATTTTATGTAAAGTGAATTTTGTCTACTTTGCCGGGGTAATCGCATTCATGCAGTTCCCTGGTAGAGTACATTACATAAGATTTTGCTTGTCATAATATGCGCAAGCTGCTGCCAGTGTCGCATGCCCTTGCGGTAAAATGCGGGGGCTATGGCCCAGGCATCGCGTTCAAAAACCTTGGAGACGCAAAAATGGCAGCGTAGGAAATATGGATGGAATATTGGATAAGCAAACAGATTGGCAGCCGTGCATTTAATACAGAAAACACTGCATTGGCAAAGGCAAACTATGCGCACGCAATGCCTAACGCTCAAACAACAAGCTGGCGCAAGGAAGAAGCAGATGCCCCGAAAGCAATAGAGGCGCACAGCAAAAGAAACCGCCCAGCAGCCATGGGAAAGACCGGCAGGAATGGTTCCGCAGGGAATGATATTAAATGCCATGATAGATAGATAGACAGATAGCCAAACATTGATTAAAAAAAATTGCACTATCGACGCAAATGTGGCAGGACACCTGCCTTATACAATATATGCTCCAACAACCAAGCTAGCAGCAGGCGCATGGTAGAGCCAGCGAAACCAAAAGCCCATTGAGGCACACATAAAGAAAAAATCTCCATGCGCCTCTGCCCAAAAGCCGCGACGAAAGATTGGCAGGGCATTGACCCGCAGAGAAATGATAGGGACAGGCAAAAGGGCAGAGCGGAGTTCTATTAATGGGCAATAGTAAATGCGAACGTTTTCAGCGAATGGCTGCTCTAAAAAAATCGCTATGGGCTGCCCATAGCCCCCAAAAGAAAAGGGAACCTTGCCCCGCCACGCCCCCAAAAAAAAAATCCCTATCCCGCTTCCCTTTCCAAGGGCAAGGAACAAGTGCATTTAAAGAGAAAACATATGCTGAAAGTTGTTGACAAACAAGCTTTATAGAGATAGGTCTCGCGTGAAGAAATGACGATGAGCGAGATAGCGTCGAGGGAAAACATCAGCCTAAACCAGCTGGGCAATTGGAAGTCGGAGTTTGTCGAGAACTCGGCGCGGGCGTTCAGCCGGAGCAGGGACGAGAGGGCGGCTGCCCGCCGGATCAGCGAGATGGAAGAGCTTGAGAAGGCTTACCAAGCAAAAGCCGGGCAGCTCGCGCTGGAAAATGATTTTTTAAAATCAGTGCATAAGAAGCTTAGCGGGCATGAGCGGGAGGCTCGCACTAGTGGCAAAACATGAGCAGCTGGCTGTGAAGCGGCAATGCGAGCTTCTCGGGGTGGGCCGCAGCAGCTTCTATTATGAGCCCAGGGAGCCTTCCAAGGAAGAGCTGGAGCTTGAAGAGCACATCAAGAAAAGGATCGGCTATTGGCACACAAAGCATTGCTGGATGGGAGCCAGGAAGCTGGCGGGCAAGCCCGTGGCCGACGGCGGCATAGAAGGGGTTGGGCGCCAGCTGGTGAAGAGGCATATGCAAGAAATGGGCATATTTGCGGTGTACCCGAAGCCCAGGACTTCTATTCCAACCAAAGGGTAAAAGAAATTCCCCTATCTGCTGCGCGGGATGGACATATGGCTTCCCAACCAAGCCTGGGCCATAGACATAACCTACATACCGGTCAGGCATGGGCACATGTACCTGACAGCAATAATTGACTGGCACAGCAGATACCTCATAGGCTGGGCGCTCAGCGGCACCCTGGAAACCGCTCCAGTATTGGAGGCTGTAAAGGAGGCCATTGGAAAGCATGGCGCGCCTGCAATTGTCAACTCGGACCAAGGTAGCCAGTCCACAGGCGGCGAGTATATAGCTCTGATGCAGAGCCATGGGATCCGCCAGAGCATGGACGGCAAGGCGCGGTGGATAGACAATGTGATTATCGAGCGGTGGTTCCGCAGCCTGAAAACCGGGCATGTCTACATAACCGGATACACAAGCCCCCGCGAACTGCGCCAAGGGATCAGGGAGTATGTAAAAGTGTATAACTTCGACCGACCGCACCAGGGCTTGAAATACAAGCGGCCATACCAGGTGTATGGAGCGGTTTTCGATGTGGTGTGACTGATGGCAGCCACAAAAAAACGCGGAGGCCTACGCCTCCAAATGGCGAAGGGCTGGGGGAAGGCTCCGCCTTCCCCCACAAGGTCGAGGAACCTCCCAAAGGTCAAGTGATCCAGCACTGTAACTACATTAAGAATTCTAGATTCTGTGTCTTGACAAGCCAGCCACCTCTCTTGAAGCATTACCAACAAAAGGACGGTATAGACAGGGAGTAATACGAGGAAGACGAAAGCTAACTAAAAAATGGCAAGATTTTTGCCAAAGACCATAAAAAGGCTTTGGAAAACCAAAGCCCCCTGAATGCAGAAAAGAAAGTTGAAACCATTCAGCGGCATCCCAGAATTTCAAAGATTGGGCATGAGGAGATATAAGAATGTATAGCTAGCGAGGTAAAAACAAGCATTTCACCTCGAAGTGTGTTTCACCTGGTTTATTATTGCTTTTGTTTCCGCATTGCTTTTAAATCATCAAGGAGCTCTTCAATCAATTCAAATTCATTTTGCTAGTTGAACGCAAGAACCGGCATCTGTTGTTAAAAGTATATCGACTTTTGAATCCTCCGCAACAGCCAAATGCAAACTATCTTAGGATTGGTTTGGCATACTGATACACCAACATCCGTGTATCTTAAGCCAAATTCTTTCAATTTCGGCTAATGGTTTGATGTTCTGACCATTTATAGGGGCAATTCCCATACCACCACTTGAAGTGGTGGTCATGATTGCCTAACGACAGTTATGGATACAATCTCGACAGGTGTGGATATGACAGAACAACAAATATGAAACTCGAAAACTCGTGAAAACTGACAACCTCAAAACAGCCGTTAATTCAACTGGCCTCTGGTGGCTAATTGCACTGGCAAGTGTCGTAGAAACAGTTTTCGTATCCATGCAAAAGAGCAGAAGGAAGCCGAAAATGATCAGGCAACAAGCCGGATAATGAGTTGATCATTACTCAATGAGAAAAACATTGGTAAAAGCAGAAAAAGCCGATGATGGTGAATAGGCGTAGCATTTTAGGGCACGGAAGAACTTGAATCAATAGGTGCTATGCTACCCAAACAAACCCCACCCAAACAGAATGGAATGCGCAAGAGCAAGGCGGCAACCAAGAAAAACATAAAGGCTTTTCTTGGTTGCTGACTTGCTGTAGTGGAGCCGCTATTGCTGGTTTGCTCTCCTGTAATGTTCAAGCGCCTCCAATTCCTCTGGATCTAATTCAAGCATATCAAGGTTCTTTGCTTTTTCTAAAGCCGCCTGTGTCATTCGCTCCACATCGGCAGGGCTAAAGTGTATTGTTATTGAGTATCCGTACTTTCTGATTTTTTCAGCGTATGGGTTAGGGCGTGCTTTTGAAAAATCAGTTATTTCTGGAATGTCGCTTGTATCTATTCTTTCATCCACTATTGGCCTCCCTTATACTGGATTTGTTCATTTTTAGTTGCTTTTCGCGCTGATATTAAGCGGATTACAGAATCATCATCCCTGTAACAGTGGCACACCATCAGTAAACGCAAATTGCCGCTAAAGCCAATAATTCTAAACCGTTCTTCTGTTTTAGAGTGTTCCGCGTCCTCTACAATTACAGCAGCATTGTCACGAAAGACGGTAGCAGCCTCTTTGAACGGCACCCCATGCTTTTTGATATTGGACAAGTTCTTTCCTGTGTCCCAATCAAAATATAGCCCATCAATCTCAATCATAAAACCACCAATCTTTCTTCGACCATTATACCGAACTTGTGCGCAGAATTCCACTATTATTTGCGCACAGTCCGCGCCGCCACCACAGGGAGCGGGAAAGCCGGGAAAACGGAGCTCGCCAAGCTGGAAAAGAGCACGGCGGTTTAGCATAAAAAATCATTGAGGGGCGCAGCCAATGCCCATGGGCGTTATTGCCGCACGCCATTGATATTATCTGGCACACAGGAGCCATCATGCAGCACGCGCAATGGCTTGGGATCTTAAGGCGGTGTTGCCAAGAGCGAGACCTGCATCCTCGGGATCCTAGTTCGTCAATTACATTTCGTTATCCCGTTTTTATGCCCTAGCGTTGGGTAAATGGCATCATTTTTGTGTGATTCGTTATCATTAGCTGTCTTGTTTACGTTCAACATTTTTTTCTTCATCCCAAATGGCCAGCTCATGAGCTGGTCGCACAAGCAAGTCAAATAGCAAGTTTCTGCTACTGGCGGTTACAAATGGCAAGTAATGCAACCTCTCAAATGCGAGGCTAATCCAATGAAGTAATCAGTACTGGGAGTACTGGTTGCAGTATTGGTAGTATTGTCAATAGCTGCCCCGGTGTTTGCGGCTCCTTTCGGAAAAGCAATATCATTTAATGTCAATGTGACAGGAGCTAAACCCACAAGCGGAACTGCCCCAATACTTGTGGATGGCGTATCTAGAGGCTCTTATGACTTTGGCGCAGGAGCTGGCAGCGTCACTATCCCAGCCGGGCTTGACCTGCCTGCTAATCCAGTTGTGACGATTGCAAATGTCACGCAAGGCGGAAGTGTCTATTCCTTCACCTCTGACACGGTTGCAATCACACTCGATACAAAAGCAGGGGATCCAATCCTATGTGAAGCAGGATGCAATCTGCCAGCCCACAACAAAGACGCTGAAGTTTGTCCCGATTGTAAAGCTGTTGGACCTAATCCACATATTGGAGTTCCATGTCCAAATGCAAAAGATTTGGAAGGTCCAAAAAAGTGTGGAAGCTGCTTCAGTATTGGATTACATGTAACAGTGACATGTCCTAATGACGGTGATCTAGCCGCTATACTTATTCCTAGTGCTATTCCATGCAAGCGATGTTTTGTACCTGGAGCCGGCTTTGGCGGTACGCTTCATGGTACCATTGATTGCCCAGATTTATCGGAAGGTATTGTTGTAAGTCCTGCGTGCGGAAAATGCGGAGCAACATCAGGTAATGCACATGAGCGTGCTACTGCATTGGGAGGAGCATCTCCAATAGAATGCCCAGACAAAGCTATTGAGTATCAAAAATGGGAATGCACTGTGTGTGGAGTATCAGGAGAAACCAATCCCAGCAAAGCATTGCATAAGTATGTAAATTGCCCTGACAAAACTACTGATCTTAGTGCTGATGTTTGTGATGATTGTGAAGCTGTAGGTCCAGCTGATCATAAGGACATAGTTAATTGCAGCGAACCGTCCCCACTTGCAGGGCCAGTAGTGTGCCCAGGCGGTGTGCAAATAGGCACACAACTTGGAACAGAGAGTTATCTAGTTAATGGCTCAGCAAACGGCTCTGCAAATCTAGTCGGCTCTACTGGCACAGCAACCAAAAAAGAATGGACAGTTAGAATACCAGTCTCTTTCAAGCCAGAAAAAGGTAGCGCACATGCGCCCAACGGCACAAGGTTCAAGTTTGACTACACTGTAGGGACTGACAGCACATATGCAAGCACCAGCTACATCACTGGCAGTTTCGGCGGGTATGGCGGCGGGTACTACAGCAATAGCCGCGGATACAACAGCCGCAGAGCCCCAGGCTCATACTACGACAGAGGGTACGTGGCATAGCTTCCGGATACATCGCGGTGACGGCAGTTCCAGGCAACTATGTGCTCAATGTGTACAGGGTAGCCTTGAAAGGCTACACCATCAACCCTGCTTCGATCACAATAAGGTTCACGATAACCGAGGATGGAAGAATCCGGTTCAACACATATGCGACACGCGCAGATTTCACATACATGAGGGAAGGTGTCGCCAAGAAACCCGCCCACAACAACCCGAAGACAAGCGATACCACCAACATAGCCCTTTGGAGCTCGATGGCAATGACCAGCATGGCTGGAGTTGTTGTTGCCCTCAAGAAAAGGATGACCAGATAAGACAAAATCCCAAAAGAAATTAAGAATATCGTGAAATCCGGGCCAAAGGCAGTATGCGGCAATATATGTGCATACTGCCTTCCCTGTTAGTTGACCGCAATATCCAGGATTGCTGTGCTATCGACAGCCTGCCAAACCTGGCGGCCGCCATCAGGGAGTCAATGAGCGCGAGCCGGCTGGGCAAGCTCAAGCGCAGGTTCGAGAAGCATGGCCTTGTGATTTTGGACGAGCTGGTCGAGCTGCTTTTCAATATCCTGTCGGCAAGGCCGCAGAGCAAGCCGATAATTGTGGCGGCAAGTTTTCGTTTGACCGCTGGACCGAAATCTTCAAGGACCCAATGCTGGCGGCGATAGCCGGCAGGCTCGCCCGCAAGGTCATGTGCTCCAGGTGCCGGCAGAGAGCTGCAGGCTCAAAGAGACAATGGAGTGGCTTGCACTGCAGCCTGGGGGCGCTGATACGAGGCGGGAAATCAAAGAAGACACATCAAGCTTGTTGTCCCCAATGGAATAGTATGACAGCTACACAAGGACGGTTGGCGCCATGTCTGTTGATGAATATAGTGAGCTGTCATGTTGGTTCTGGAGGGAAAGGAACAGCGTCCACAGCAACCCGTGGCTTTTATATGGGGAGGATGGGCGCTTGATGGATTTCATAAACGATATGCGCATAGCAGTAGAAATGGCTGCAAACCCGCATGGCTATATGCCGAAGCCTGGCCCGCCGGTGCGGGATCCCTTTCCAGAGGCTCCGCCAAAAGCGCGGTGTTGCAGCACCGCCGTCCCCAAGGGAAAAGGTCTGGCGGCAGGCTCCGCCTCCCGCCATTTAGTCAAGAAACCCCTCCCCGTTGTACGCCAAATACAAGCCCTGTGGTCATAATTGAAGAGATCAAGCTGGCCAATTTCCAACTGATTTCAACACCCTTTTGAGCGGCAATCGAGGGCTAGCGCCATTCCAATTCGTGTTGTTGGCGTTTACATGCTTTTAATGACTCCGGCTGGCTGGCGCCGCCGGCTAGAAAGCATAGGCGCATGTTCAATTGGCGGTTATCCATGGATTTCCAAAACCACATCTAACCACTAGCAGACAAAACCACCGGCATCATAGTATGTCGCTGCTAGCGACACTTTGATGCCGGTGGTTTTTGAATGTATCACATGCCAATTCGTCGCAAAACTGTCGACTGTGGTCAAAAAAATGTTTCGGATCACAATAAAAAGCTCTGGAGGCAGTGCGCCATTCCGAAGGACTCAGAATTCAACACAAAGCTCGAAATTGCCTCCGGCATTGCAAAAGAGGTCGAAAAGAGCCGACCGCTTGCGTTCAAGCAGGTCGGATGCAGCGCAGCATCCAGGGCTACCCTGCAAGAGGGCGCCTGCTATTTCGCTGACATCGACAGCAGCCAGCGGTTTTCCTTAAGAAGCCAAACTGGGTATTGCCAGAGCGCAAAAGCAGCTAAGCGCCATTGGCTGAATGCGTGAAAATCCTTGCAGTAACCGCCAAAATATGACAAACTCAAGCGAGGATTACTTTGGATGACTAATTCTGTGTTGTAGTGTAAATCTACGTGTTTATAATGGGTATAGGGAATGCAGGCAGCATGCTTTTGCGCACACTGCCTGCCTCTTTTTTTTTCGCTTGTTTATTTTGATAGATCTAAAACCCCACCTGAGGTGGGGAGAATAGGATAAGAAGTGTCGTTGCCTAAAGTATCAAAACCTCAATGTTATAATGACTATGGTTTTACGGGCCAAGTCAAGGATAACAGGAGGTTTTATGAACGACTCAAGTTTAACACATACGCGGTACAATTGCACTTGCCACATAGTGTTTATACCGAAATACAGGCGCAAAGCAATGTATGGAGAAGCAAGAAAATCGCTGCGCGCTATGGGATTTCACAGCAGAGCAGGGCGAAGTTTTGTATCTCGCCCTTGAAGATAATCACGCGCGGTAACAAGGGCGGCTGATGAAAACAGAAGCGGAAGAACCCGACATTTCACGGCTTCACCTTGCCACCGCTTCACTCGGAATAAGCAACGGACTGTTGGAGCAGACACACAATTTTTTGACAGAGTACCCCGATACCAAAATGATAATCATTGATACGCTGGAGCGCATACGCGACACCGAACAGGACAAGTCAATATATTCATGCGACTACCGCGACATGACCGCCCTGCGGGAGATAACCAACAGGCACAGGCTGACCCTTTTGCTCATTCACCACACGCGCAAAATGTACGACCCCGACCCGCTGAATACCTTGTCGGGCAGTACGGGTTTAATCGGTTCTGTTGACGGCGTTTTTGTTCTTGAAAAAGACAAACGGACGAGCCGCAAGGCGAAGCTGACAATCGCTAACCGCGACACAGAGGGCTACTGTTTGGAGTTTGACCCCTATAAATGCAAGTGGCTTTTCATGGGGAGCGAAGCCGACACGCCCGATATTGACGAGCCGTTCTGTCTGCTGATTGCCGAGTTTATGAAAGACAGGGACGCATGGCGCGGCACGGCTACCGAGTTAAGCGAAACGCTCAATAAGGCACACCCCGACAGCGATGTGAACCATCTCACCATCACGAAAAAGCTAAACGCTCATATCGGCTTATTCAAGGAAAAGCACAGCCTTGAAATCGACACGTACGGGCGCGACAGAAAGCGCAGGGAGATTGCGATTGTGCGGAGCGTGACAGTGTGACGGTAAAAATATACACCCCCCCTGCGGCATGGGGGGTATGTATAAAACGACTGCCACACCGTCACAGCCGCCGATGAAAGGAGTATTTGATTGGCGATATATCATCTATCAATTAAGATAATCAGCAGGGGCAAGGGCGGCAAATCGGCAGTTGCGGCAGCGGTGTACAGGGCGGGCGATAAATTCATAAACGAGTACAACGGACAAACCTATGACTACACAAACAAGCCCGGTGTTATCCATACGGAAATACTACTGCCCGACCACGCGCCCAGAGAATATCTTGACCGTTCTACTCTTTGGAATGCTGTTGAGAAAGTCGAAGCCGCCAAGAACTCACAGCTTGCCCGTGAACTTGAAATCGCTTTCCCCGTTGAGTTACCGATGGAGCAGAATATTCAGCTTGCCCGTGAGTATCTTCAAGAGCATTTCGTTTCAAAAGGAATGTGCGTTGACCTATGTATTCACGATGAGGACAGGGGCAACCCACACGCTCATATCATGCTTACCATGCGCCCGATTGAACAGGACGGAACATGGGGCGCGAAGTCCAAAAAGGAATATATCCTTGACGATAACGGCGAAAAAATCAAGCTGAAAAGCGGCGGATACAAGAGCAGAAAGGTAAACGCTGTTGACTGGAACGAGCAGACCAAAGCCGAAGAAAGGCGGGCGGCATGGGCTGACATCACAAACCGATATTTGGAGCAGTCGAACGAGCCGAGCGCATAGACCACCGAAGCTATGAGCGGCAAGGGAGCGACCAAGTACCCACCATTCACATGGGCGTTGCCGCTTCTCAAATGGAGAAGAAAGGCATTAAAACGAACAGGGGCAACATCAACCGCCAAGCCGAAATCAGTAACAACCAAATGCGGCAGTTACGGGCGCGGATTAAAAATCCAAAGACTGGCTGTATTCCGTACCCATTCAGGACGCGCCGAGCATGATTGATGTAATGAGCCGGATCGCGGACGGGCGCAACCTTGAAAGTCGTTGGCAGAGATTACGCAGTCTGAAAACACAGGCAAGCGTTCTATCGTTTATTCAGAGCCACAAAATCACTGACATGACACAGCTTGTCAGCACTATCGAAACCATAAACGAGAATTACAAAGACCTTGCCGACAACATCAAAAAGGCTGAACGGCGGCTTGACACCCTTGCACAGCACATCTCACAGTAAGAGAGCCGCAGGGCGCACAGGGCGGTTTACAACGAGTATGCAGGGATAAAAGACCCGACCGAAGAAGCGCGAAGCCTACTATACCAAGCACAGCGCGGAAATTGAAGCGTTCAAGGGTGCGAGGGACTACCTCAACACCGTTATGAACGGCAGAACCGACCCGCCGTCCATAACGGAGTGGCGCAAGGAACAGCAGAGCCTTACATACAGCCGCCAAATACGCCGCCTGTGAGCGTTATTACGCCTTACAGGATGAGGTGCGGAGCGTAGAGCAGTTACGCAAGGGCGCGGAGAATATCATGCGTGAGGACGTTCAGGAACGGCAACATACATGGACGCAGGGCATGGGACTGTAATCCCATGCCCCAAGCGTTTAATATGTGTTGGGAAATGTTGATAATGCGGGGTGAGGGCGGTTTGGGTGGCGGGGTGTGTTATGCATATTTTGTGCGTCTGCTTATAAGACGAACTCAAATTCAATTTCGTGCAATGCCGGAATATTATCATCACCGATAAGCGGAATCGCCGGGATGAGTTTTCTTGAATAATCAAGCTCATTCAATCTGACCGCACATATTGTAAAGCCGCGTCGTTGATAGAAACGAAAAGCATGGCAGTTGTCATTAGTTGTTTGCACATAAACCCGCTTGCAATTTTCATCGTCAGCAATTTTAGTTACGGCATTTATCAATGCTGAACCTATTCCTATATTTTGCACAATAGATTCAATAACCATAATTTCACATTCGTTATTTGAAAAACGGTAATAGCAATACCCGAGTATT
>WRIE01000075.1 GCA_009782875.1 Eubacteriaceae bacterium
TCCGCCGCTCGATGCCGCTTAGCTTCCCGCTGTATCCTGGCAAAACCATCGCTGCAACCATCATGCCCACCAGCATTGCATTTCTTTGCTGGGAGGCTTCAAACATGGCCAATCTTTCAAGGTACTTGCCAACCTTCTCGTTTAGTGGTATATTCATCATAAGGCTTCACCTGCCTGGTATTTTTTGTTTTCCAAACTCATAATACCATCTATGCGGTGTGTTGCCTTTTTTTTTATAATTTTATGTCGAATTTCAACGTTATTCTTGATATTTCGACAGTTGCCAATTTGTGCTTTTTAAATTTCCTATGTTGGCTTTGCAATTACAGTAATAAAATAAGGAGAACCTTCCAATCTGCCTTTTGTCGTGTTAGAAGGCATAAAAATTTCAAACTTGTCTTAGCTAAATGACTAAATGGGCAATTGCAATAGCAAATGAAACTATTTTTTCATTAGAAAACATGCCAGGACAAGAATCCTTCTTTTGTATTTTGTATAGTTTACTTTCAAGGAATAGCTGGAGCCGGGAGGCGGAAGCTATTCCTTGAGAGGCCCATGCGCACAGGGCGCATCCAGCTGTTGGCTTGTCCAGGTGGGCGTCAAACACCTCCTCTGGCGTTTTGCAGCAAAGCGCTTTTCTTGGCAAGGTGTTCATATGCCATTCAGCCTCCAGAAGCCTTTCATCGCTCATTTGGCTTATTCTTTGCCCCTTTCGGCACATACAGCCTGGCTATTCCATTGTGGCGCTCGACCGAGCCCTTATCCCAGCTCGAGTACAGATGGCAGAAATACGCATCAATGCCAAAGCCTCCCAGTGCTGCGGATGCTTTCGCAAACTCGCGGCTATTGTCCAGGGCGGCAGATTTGAAGGCTTTCGCCCCTACGTGCGCTATTGCCCCGGCAAGCCCTGCCTCAGTGTCCATGGCTTGCTTGGCGCCCTGGATACATGGGTGCATCTTGAAAGCCTTTCTGTCAATGTCAGAAAAGCCCGGACATCTCCCTGCTTTCTGCCTCCTGCAGCCTCTGCTCGATGCTTTTGCCAAGCTTCGTTTTATTTTTATGTTTGTTTAGCCCTTTATGGGAAGGCTTTCGCTTCAGCTTGCTGGGCAGGCCTGTTGTCTTCGTCTCCATCAGGCCTGCCGATATGTATTTGTACACTGTTTTTGTGCACACCGAGTTTTCGGTGCTGTAGCCGCCAAATTCCCTTAGCGCCCCCGCAAAGCCGCCGTGGCCGCAATTCTTGCCGTGCCCGGCTATCCTGCTGTCCACCTCGTCCAGGAAGGCAGCGCACTGGGCTATTTTCAACAGCCTGCGGCTTCCCAGCCTAGCCTCGTCGTGCCGGCTCTGCCCAACATCGGCAAAATATCGCCCCATTCCTCTGCTGGGTCACTGTCCCCTTTTTCACTTCCCTGTCTATTGTGGACTGGCTCCTGTCAAGCTCCTTGGCTATTTTGTAGCGGGTGTCGGCGTGCTTCAGCCCTGCTTCTATTTTTGTCCTGTCTTCCTTTGACAAGTGTATGTATTGCCTGCTTGTTGTGCTAGTATTGTCTTGGCCCATACCGCCTCCTGTTGGTTTTCAGCTAAAAATCATTATATTACAGGATTCGTGTTTGGGCCGTCACTATAGTTGCAATTCATTTTACAATCAACCTAAATGATTAAATTACAGTTTTGGTGATAGTTTTCAGATAATCAAGAAATGAAGACTTTGGCACATCCTCGCTACAAATGGCATTTACATTAGTAATTTCGTTGTTGCCGATACTTACTTTAATTTTCCCAATAACATCGCCTTTATTAAGAGGAGCCACTAAATCGTCATCCAAAATCGCTTCTAAAGTGAAGTTTGAGTCATGGCCTTTTTCGACCAGCTGATAAATATCTTGAGAGATTGTCGCTCCAACATAGCCAGATTTTGATTTGTAAACATTGGCTGTGGCAATAATGTCGCCTGCTCTAGCGGGCACTGCCGCTTGGTATCTGGAAAACCCATGGTTGAGTAGCTTTTCTGCCTCATCAAATCTGGTTTGCGCGTCTTTGCCTCCCATGATTACAGATATGACTCTCAACTCGTTCTCTTTTCCTGTAGCTGAAATGCAGTGGCCTGCCTCTATGGTATAGCCGGTTTTCAACCCATCTACATTTCCTTTTCGAATAAGCTTGTTTGTGTTTGCCAATGTGCGCTTAATATGGTTGTTCTTGCCTACATAAACATCAATCATCCATGTGTTTGAATACTTTAGGATTTCTTCGTGCTTAAGAAGAGCCCTAGACATTAGTGCAACATCATATGCGCTGGTATAATGGTTTTCTTCGTGCAACCCATGGGTGTTAGCAAAATGGGTGTCGTTCATCCCTAACTGGCTGGCGCGTTCATTCATCATGTCAACAAAACCGCTTAGCGAACCTCCAATATGCACTCCAAGGGCGTTAGACGCGTCATTTCCGCTCTCTACTGCTACTCCATAAACCAAATCTTCGACAGTGCGAACTTCGCCCGCGTCCAAAAACAGCTTCGTGCCTTCTATCTTAGCTGAATCTGCTGTAATGGTGATTTTGTCATCAAGATTTAATTTTCCGCTTTTTATTGCTTCCATTGTAAGAAGCAAGGTCATGATCTTTGTTACACTGGCAGGGTAAGCTTTATCATGTGAATTTTTTTCAAATAAAACTTGCCCAGTGTTTGCGTCGACTAGTATCGCGCTTTTTGCGCTGATTTCCTCCAATACATCCGCTTTGACTACGTTAGAACTTAAAAAAAATGTTAGAGAAAAAATAATGGCAAGAAACAAACAGACCCGCTGCAATCCTTTCATATGTCAGCCTCCAATCGAGATATAATTCCACGCTAGATTTATATGACTGTTTGCGAGGATGTATGATTGTTGCAAGGTTGAAAGGTTGCATGGATTGCTTGTTGTTATCAGCAAAAGCGGACACGTTTATAAAAAGCTCGTTGCTCCGAATGTATACCCAAGCTCGAAAAACTCGCTTAGGCTTTCTGCGATGTCGGCAAAAGAATCCCGTGTCCCAAGGCTTTTCGGTTTAATATTCTTTGAGTAGACAAGCAATGGAACATATTCTCTTGTGTGGTCTGTGCCTGGAAATGTCGGGTCGCATCCATGGTCAGCTGTCAGTATAAGCAGATCCCTGTCGCCTATTGCAGCCAACAATTCAGGCAGCTTTTGATCAAATTCCACCAAAGCTTTGCCATAACCGGCAACATCATTTCTATGGCCATATACCATGTCAAAATCAACTAGGTTTGTGAAAATGACTCCAGACAAGTCTTCTTTTGCCATTCGTATTGTTTCTTCCATCCCATGGTTGTTGCTTGTTGTATGGATGTCCATTGTGATGCCGCGAGCTGCGAATATATCAGAAATTTTACCTATTGAGCACACTTGAAAGCCTTTTGATGCCATGATGTCAAGAACTGTTGTTTTTGAAGGGGGCAGAGAATAGTCTTTTCGGTTCGATGTCCTGTAGAAATTGCTTGGGCTATCTCCAAGAAAAGGCCTGGCGATAACCCTGCCGATATTATACTTATTTAACAGCTCCCGTGTGGTTTCACATACCTTGTAGAGCCTGTCCATGCCAAATGCTTCTTCATGGGCAGCAATTTGGAAAACGCTGTCTGCCGATGTGTATACTATGGGCCGTAGTGTCTCAATATGTTCAATTCCGTAATCCCGGATAACATCGGTACCGCTATAAGGCTTATTGCACAAAGGGGCTACACCATTTTTTTGGGTAAACTCGTCAATTATCTCTTGGGGAAATCCATTTTCGTAGATATTGAAACGCTCTGTTGATACTACTCCTGCGATCTCCCAGTGGCCAGCAGTAGTATCCATTCCAGCAGATTTTTCTGCCATTTTGCCATAACTGGCAATTGGTTTGCCATTAGGAGGGGAGGGGATAGGATCTTGGGCGATCAAACCCAGTCCCATAGCCTCTAGAAATGGCAAGGAGAAATGCTCATTATGCTCGTATACATGCCCAAGGGTGTTTGCGCCTTCACTGTTGAACGCAAATGCGTCTGGCAAGTAGCCAATCCCAACACTGTCCAACACAATCAAAACAACCTTCTTGTTTGTAAACATAAAACAACCAACTTCCATCTAAAAATTAAAACAAAAATATTTGCACAATAGTGCGGCTAACCTTCGGAAAATTTATGCCAGCAAAGCTTCGGAATCTATTTTGACTTTGAAAAACGATTGCTATACCAATAATACTCTCTTTAGCCCATAGTCGGGTAGATTTAGAAAGAAGAAAGCAATGAAAAAACACTTGCCGATCACTTGAACCCTAAAATCCCGGTTTAATTATACATAGGCATCTATATCGACATCAAAAGCTGACAATATCTCCCGTTGGGACTTTGACAGTTTTGTGTTGACCGGCTTTTTCTTTCCGCTTAGCTGGACCTCATTGATTGTTTTCAACTCGCCCATCAACTCTGGCGCAGTGTAGCTGGCATCCAGCTTTGACTGCCCCATGACCGTGCTGATCGCAGTATAGAGTATCTGGGCAATAAACTGGATAAAAAGGCGGCCTGACATTGCCTCGTCGCTGTGCACCCGCAGCCGCTTCATGTCCAGCGCATTTTTCAGGTTGTCGAAGTTTTTCTCTGCAGCATCTTTCCCCCTGTACAACTTGAGCGCCAGCACAGGGTCCTTGACTATATTCGATATGATGACAAAGAAGCCCGCCCTGTTTTCTTTGAAGGCATCGACCTCTTCCTGGCGCACTGTGACGCGCCGCCTGCGCTTGGGAGTGTCTTTCACAACGAAGTATTTGCCGTAATCCCCCTTGGCGCCGGCGCTGGCCCCCGCCTCAAGCTCCGCGCGCAAATTGTCTAGATGCACAAGGAAACTGGCGTAGTCGCTGGCGGCCTGCTGGCTGTCATAGTACACATGGCGGCAGCAGCGCTTCCCCTTCCATTTGGCGTTGTCAGTGATGGCGAAAAAACTGTAGTCGCCCAAGCGGCAGAAATTGGCGTAGTTTTCTATGCCCCCCCTTGCCGCCGCCACAAGCTCGTTTGGCCAATTGGCTGTGAAAGCGGCCCCCAGCGTGAACTTGAAGTGCTTCGAGTAGAGGCCGTCTATATTTTTCTCGCTGTAAAAACCCCGGTCCAAAAGCACGTGCGGGCGCTTGATGCCCATCCAGCCAATTGCCGCGAGCGCGTTCTCCAAAGCGCTGACGTCTTTGATGGCGCCATTGAGCGCCTCAAAAAATATGGGCATGCCGCTCGTCCCGCCAACCACCAGGAGCATGTTAACCTGCGGCAATTTCTCAAGGTCGCGGTTGTGGCCATACCTCGCATGCTCGATGAAAGCGCTGTATGAGGAGACGCTCGTGATGTCGAGGGCCATGCACTCGACATCGCCCCTAGCCTTTGCCCACAACGAGAAAAAATGCATCTGCCTCTCGCGGGTTATGTAGCATAGCAGCTCGCTGATGCGCTGGCTTGCCAAAACTGCGCCATATGGGTGCGCATTCGCTGCGCTCCACGCGCTGGCGTGGCTGAGGGCCTTTCCTTCGCAAACGAGGAAGTAGGCGCACGTGAGCGTCTTGGCGGCAGCCTCGCTGCCAAACGCCTCCCCAAGGATGCCAGGCAGGCCAAGGCTCCCGGAGGCTTGGCCAAGCAGAAGGCTTTGCCCTGTGGCCACTACCTTTGCGTGGGGCGCCTCTGTGCCTTCTATCCTTGGCCTGCCACGGGGGCTGCAGGGCACAACCTCCCCGCTTTCAGGGTCCAGCTTCCCAACCAGTTTGCGCTTGGTGTCGCAGCGTTTTTTTTCTTTGTTCCATGTCGATATGTTTTCGTAGACGTAAGTTGTCCCGTTTGCTTTGTTTTTTAGGTAGACAAGCGAAGCCATGGCAGTCTCCATATGTATAATAATATTTTTATTATACATATGATTCTCGAGCAAATCAAGCAAATTTATCGCTTAAATTAGCGATTTATAACAGCCTATGTATAATTAACACCGGGAGATTAGGTTGAACTAGATATACAAATAAAACATTTTCTGTCTGCCAAAGGCAGGTTTGAGCCACTTCAGAAATTGACAAAGGCTTTGGTAGATTGTAGAGAATGATTTGAAGTTAATGAAAACTGTTCTAGAAACACAGTTTAACCTTTCCATATTTTAACCTGAAAAAGCTAAACTGTGAATGACTAATGGAGAATATAGCATTAGTTATGCATCTCTGGAGTAAAAACAAAGATGAACGAAGGTGTTATATAGCTTTCGAGAGCTACTCCAACTAAGGATATGAGAAATGAAATTGTGACCATTATTGTGAAGAGTACAAAAAGCTTAAATGGGCTAGCCCTGCCCAGATATACGCCCTTCGATTTTGATTTGGACTCAGTGAGTTTTAGTGAATAGGACATGATGCAAACACAACAAAAAAACAATGCAGGGATTTTTATCAAGTTTTGAGGTATTATCGTAAGCAGGCTATAAAATACGCCTTTTGTCCCATAATTGGCGATAATGAACGTGTTTGTGAACCCTATGGTGAACCCTTTGAGCAGAGAAAAGAAAGGCGCGGCAACTAAGCCAAGCACTGTCAAGCCGCAAATCCACATAATTGCGAATGATCGCAGCTCGCTTTCCAGGTTTTTTTTAAAATAACTGGTTCTATCCAAGCTTTGGCCTTGCATGGCTGTATGTGTAAAAAAAGAATCTAAGCTTTTTAGCAGTTGTGACCTGGTTTGATCACTGATCAATTGGTACATAGCAATACCAGCTGCAACTCCAATTAGGAACATGACTGTGACTAACAAATACTTAGTTCTGTTAGATTGCAAGTGTTCAAGTATGTTTCGTTTCAAAGTGTGAGAACCCCCACTGCTTATAAATATGAGCAAAGAGGCTTGGATAGTATTGGATTTGAAAAAAAGATAATAAGAGTGGCAAATAATTAAGTGCGCTTTTATCGTAGTATACCCTATGCTTTGCTTTAGCTTGTTGGTGGTCTGAAGCAATTTTATCGAAAAGATGCAAATTGCCACAGACCACCAACATAAAACCACCTACTATGCGGGTGAGGGTAAAAGTTATATAGTTGGGCTCTTTCATGCAAAAGTCAATTCTAGCTATTAGGGGGAGTTCCCACGAAGCCCCCCGAGGGGCGACTTTTGCATAGGTGGTGTAAGTATGTCACAATCTCTATATTAAGCTCCGTTTTAAGCGTAGTCGCTTAATCCATTTAACAATCTCAAACCATAGCACAGACCCCGCCCCTAAACATAACACGGTTAATAATTGTTCTGCCGAAAGTGGTGCAAGTTTCAGAAATCCGTTGATTGGGGTATATAACATTATAAAGATTCCTATTAAACTCAAAATATTAATTGCCCACATAGCTTTATCCTCTGATAGCCGTTTAACCGATGTGAATATACTATCTGAATCAGAGCTGTTGACCTGAACCAAAAACAGATTGGCTATCAGAATAACTGCTAGTCCCATAGAACGAGCAATCTCTGCGTTTTCTGGATTTATAGAAAGCATATGGTAGTAAGCGCCAAAAGAGGTCACAAAAATTGATAAACCTTGCAGGATGGATTTCATCAGCACTTTTGCGTTCAACATTTTTTCATTTGGATCTCGGGGCCCGCGCTCCATAATACCAGTTTCGGCTGGTTGCCTCTCCAATACTATCGAACAAGTCGGATCGATGACCAGCTCAAGCAAAACAACCAGGGAGGGAATGAACATTAATGAAGCGGGGTTGATTCCAAGAGCGGGAGCTAGTAGAGATGACAGAGCTATGGGAAGGTGGATGGTAAAAACGTATCCAACTGCCTTTCTAATATTATCGTAAATACGCCGCCCGTCTCTTACGGTTTCAATGATGGTCGAGAAATTGTCGTCCATCAGTATCAAATCTGCAGCCTCACGAGACACCTCGCTTCCCCGTTTTCCCATCGCTATACCTATATCTGCATATTTTAAGGCAGGGGCGTCGTTTACACCATCACCAGTCATTGCGACAACTTCACCGTTATCCTTGAACGCTTTGACAATACGCATTTTGTGCTCTGGAATGACACGCGAGAAGATGCTGGCTGTTTTTACAATTTCGTTCAATTCGCTATCGGACATTTCTTCAAGCATATTACCTGTAACGATATTCTCATGCCCTTTCATGCCGACTTTTTTCGCTATTGAAGATGCAGTTGTGCCATTATCCCCTGTTATCATCACAACTCTTATTCCTGCTTTGTTGCATATTGCTATGTTTTCCTTGACAGATTCCCGTGGCGGGTCGGCAAGCCCAACCAAGCCACATAGTGTAAGAGAGCAGTCCATTAGCTTTGTGGGAATATCCGACTCCCTCAACGGTTTTGATGTGGCTATCGCAATGACGCGCAAACCTTGATCGCCCATTTTAATGATTTCCTTTTCGACCTCTGCTTGATCAAGCTCAGATAATGTGCATATAGACAGTATCTGTTCTGGGGAGCCTTTGGCGGCAATGATAATCTCTCTGTCGTGGTGCCAGATATGCCCCATCATTTTTAATTCGTTTGTAAAGGCATATTCAGAAATGAGCTTGCCTCCAAAAAGGTGTTCTTTAGTGATTCCATATTTCTCACAGTGTTCAAGCATTGCTTTTTCCATTGGATCATATGCTTCCGTTTCACAGGCGAGCCCCATGATTTCAATCAGATTATCCTCCGTGCCACTGGCAACCCAGGTTGTCTGGACAGCCATTTGGTTTGTTGTGATTGTGCCAGTTTTATCTACGCAAAGCACTGACACAGCACCGAGAGTCTCCACAGATGGCAACTTGCGGACAAGCGAGTTCTTTTTTGCCAACCGCCATGCGCCCATGGATAGAAAAACTGTTAAAATCACTGGAAACTCCTCAGGTATCATCGCCATGGCAAGTGTGATTCCAGAAAGGATGCTCTCAATAAGCCTTTCGATAAAATCATGGTCATTGATGTTTAGCCAACTTACAACACTCACCAAAACAAAAAGGAGTGTGGCAATTCCGGCGCACAATCTGACAATATTGTCAATTTGTTTTTCCAGTGGCGTTTTTTCCTCTTTTGCTTCTGCAACATGGGTTCCAACCTTCCCATATTCAGTAGCAATGCCTATGTTGTTTACACAAACCACTGCAGAGCCTTGTGTGACAAGGGTGCCAGCATAGCAATAATCGTTGTGCCAATATTCACCCAATTTTTCTGTGCCATCAGTGGCGACCTTCCAAACCCATTCAGCTTCTCCGGTCAGGGAAGATTCATCAACACAAAGATCGCTGCAATTGAGTATATAGCCATCAGCTGGGATTTTAACACCCTCGTGAATAACCATAAAATCACCAGGGACAAGGTTGATGCTTGCAATTTGCATCTCTTGGCCATCGCGCAAAACTGTAATATATGGCGCAGACAAGTCTTTCAATGCGTTTAGTGTCCTATCAGTTTTCCATTCCTGTATGACCTCTATAGAGATTATGCTAAGTACGAAAACAAGCATAATCATCCCGTCTGCAGGTTCCCCTAGTATAAAATATATAATAGCTGCGATAATCAGAAGCAGAAACATTGGCTCGATTAAAATACTGAGAACTTTCTTGGTTAAAGTCTCTTTCTTTTGTGTGCTAAGCTCATTTTTGCCGTGTTTTAGTTGAAGTTCTTTTGCTCTTGCTGTTGTCAGACCGTTGTAGCCAAGATTGCGGCTTGTCATTCAGTATTACCTCCATGGTTCATGCCCAAGTTAGCGATTATTCAAATTGCACAGTTTTGCCATGTTGTACCACATACTAAACGACAAAAAACACACCTGTAGAACATATTACTGTCCCACAGATGTGCTTAACATGCGTTATCTGCTGCCGATGTTTCGGCCCGGCTCCAGGGTCAAAACTCCCCGGCCTGATCAGTTTGTACTGGTGATGCCGCTTAAAATAAGCGTTATGCAGTGCAAAGAGATATATATATATAAACAAATGCCGATTGGATTGTCAATAGAACTAATGAATTATCAATAGCAAAGCTCTTGAAAAGTACACAGAAAGCGTGTAAATATATTGAAACCTACTATCCACTTAGGAATTTAGAAAGCTTATGGGATTTTTTGTTCAAAGTTAGTGGAAGCAGAGTGGATATCCAATTCAAATTTGATTGAAGAAATAAAATGCAGAGACAGAAAAACCAAAGAGGTTGGCATTGCTGCCAAGCCTCTTGAGCGACTGGTGTTCTACCACTCGCGCTTCCGCGAATTCAAGTGCTACTGCCTCTTGTGTGTCCAAGGCGGATGGCGCCATATTTCAGGCGGCTTCCAAGCTGCAACCGGTTCTTGGGACTGATGAAAGGGATTGCAATTCCATTGTGCATATTTGTGGCAACTTCAAGATTAGCAGAATGCGCTGGGGCAAGCTTCATTGGCTCGGCAACTATTGATGTCTGCTCTCGTGCACAGGGAAAAACAGGACAAAGCCTTCAAGAGCCTGGCTGCGAAGGGCAAAGGGGCAATTGGGCGGCTCTATGGGTTCAGCTGCATTTGGCGGCAACAGGCCGCGGTGAAACCGCCAGTTTTGTTTTTGCTCCTGGCAATGTGGATGGCCGCAACGAAATTGCCATTGCCAAGCTGGCAAAGGGCTTGTTTGGCTAGCTCATTGGTGGCAGGGGTTATATCTCAAAAAAGCTTGTGGCGAAGCTTCTTGGCGAAGGGATTGGGTTTTCGGCCAAATTCAAAAAAACATGAAAAAACTACCGGAAAAAATGAAGGCGCTATCCTTCTGGGGAAATGCGCCCTCATCGAAAGCGTGAATGGTTTCCTTAAGAACACGTGCCAGATTGAGCACACCAGGCATAGATCACCCTATTAATTTCATGGTTAACCTTCCATGAAAATTTACGACAAAAACACAAACTTTCCAGCCATTGTTTAGTCCTGTAATTGCAAAGCCAGCACGAGAAATCTGCAAAGCATAAACTTGTATTTGTCGAAATAGCAAGAAAAACTTTGAAAATGACATGATATTATGAAAAAAGAGGCAACACACCGCATTAATGGTAATATAAGTTTGTCTAAACAAAAAACCAAGCGGGTGAGCCTCATGTTGAATATACCACTAAACGACCGGATTGCCTAGTATCTAGAAAGGCTAGCCATGTTTTAAGCCTCCCAGCAGAAAAAGGCTATGCTGGTGGCAAGGAAAAAAACCCGCATTCTATGCGAGTTTGGCTTGTTATCAGTGGCACGCCAGAAGGGATTCGAACCCCTGACCCACAGCTTAGAAGGCTGTTGCTCTATCCTACTGAGCTACTGGCGCAAATAATGGAGCGGGTGAAGGGAATCGGACCCTCGCGACCAGCTTGGAAGGCTGGGGCTCTACCACTGAGCTACACCCGCTAGAAAATCTGTAAAACTTATTATATGGAAAAGAGATGCTGTTGTCAATCCTGTCTTCACTAATTTTATTATATTCACAATAAGCTTATATGGCATAAAATTTGTTGATTATTTAGATATTAAACACCTGTCTGGCGAGAATTGGGTAAGACGCCTTGTTGCCAATGCGATAGGAAACCTCTGTTCCATAGGCCATATCAAGATCCCAGAGGAGGTCGATTTAGATTCAGTTTAGCACATTCGCATAGCAATTGCACATAACACACAGTGTTTATCCCCAAGTACAAACGCAAAGCAATGTATTGTGAGGTAATAAATGGGATTTTGCGAAATGAGGCTATGGCTGTTATGTTAACTGTCCAATTCCCTCAGTGTGCAAGAAATTGTCGCTTTGGCGTTTGCAAGGAAAGCTTCTTCTGGTTGATACTTCGACAAGGTTTCGTTTCTGTATCGGGTATAAAAGAATCTAAAATAGACTCTTCATCATGTCCTTCGGCTGCCAAGCCTAATATAAAGGCATGGCATTCTTCGTTAGCTTTTAGAGCCAAGTCAAAAAAGTTTTCTGCGTCGCTTTCACTAATGATTCCCCGATGTGGGAGGGATAGGAAGGCATATGGGATTTTACGGCATTTTTCGATTGAATCGATAGCATCATGAAAGCTTGTCAGGTAACATGGATATATTCCGCCATCGGACATCAAAACACCCATAGTTTCATTTAAAGCAAGTACACCAATCTCCTGTATGAAGAAACTGAGGGCATCTCTCGTATGTCCCGGTGTTTCTAACACCTTTACTGTTAAGCCTCCAAGATCGATAATGTCGTTATCTTTGACTATAATGTCAGCTTGGAACAAATCATCACTATAGTCAAGACTAAGAGTTATGTTCATTTTCGTTGCCGCTACTTGGGAAAATTCTCGGATAACGCGCCTTGGAGTGCTTTTTAGGAGCACTTCTGCGCCGATTCCAGAGGTGACAATACGAATTTGAGGCCACTCCCGTTTTAAATAGGGAAGTGCTCCAATGTGGTCGTAATGTGTGTGTGTCATAAATATAAAGTCAAGCGCACTCCCTTTTAAGGCAGTTTTTACATTACTAATTGTTTCGTCTGCGCAAAAAGACATGCCGCAGTCTATTAAAACAGAGTACTCGCCTCCAAGTATTAGCTGGCCTTCGCTTGAGCTGTGTGCGATACAATTTATATAGTTTTCCATACAGGACCTTGTTACTTTCTTGATTTTTTGTGAGTAGATTTTTCGGTAGAATTCAAGTGCGTAGAACGCTATTTGTCTAATATATACTAAACTTTTTTTGTTGCCAATCCATTGGCTTAACAATCATTTTTTTGTAGTTATCTTTGATTCAAAATTCTAGAGTGACTGGGCGAAATCGCTATGATTTGCATGTTTAAACCTACACAGCAAGGAAAAGCCGCCCTAATGGCTCAGAGTCATTGAACGCACTTAGTTAAGTATTGGCAGGAAATCGTTGGCGAAAATACTGTCAGGATATGATATCAACAACATCGGGCAGGCTAGTGTTGTATATAAGCGCGAGCAATATGCCTGCTAGTGTGGTAGGCGGCTGGGAGGCCCGCTGCGCCATGACCATAGAGCTGAGTAAGCATAAATTTCCAGTTGAGATGTGAAAATGCTGGCTGCGTTGATGTGTGCTGGGAATGAACAGTATTGAAAGGAAGGGAACTGGGAGATCGCCACCACCCGTAAAACGGGTGGTTCTGGGAGCGCCCTATAAGGGCGTGCTGCCGGCTGCCCCTCAAGGGGCTGCCGGAGTCTCCCTTAGAACTTGCTTTGCCAAAGGCTATCTAGACTCCGGCGAATTGCCTTTGACACGTCTCCGCCCCTGAAGGGGCATTAGTATTGCTAGCTACCCCTTGAAGGGGTCCTCATACTCTTTCACACTCAGTTTGTCGAGTGCAATGCCGTGCTTCTCTTGCTCTTGGATATATTTCCTTACTGTTGCATCATTCAAGCCTACAGTGCTGACATAGTAGCCT
>WRIE01000076.1 GCA_009782875.1 Eubacteriaceae bacterium
TTCCGGCAATTCTTTTGTCAAGCCAATTAGCTCTTTGAGTGTTATTCCCATTACTTTACCTGCATTCAAATATTCTATCAATATTATCCCAGATTCATTGGCTCGAATCAACAATCTTTCCGACTATCACCAAAATTAATCACAAACTGCGTAGCAAACAGTTGTCCATCAAAAGGCAGTTTTTCTTTACGCCAAAAGCCCGCAATGCCCGTTTTGGCAGGTGTTTTCCATCAGTATTTGGCTAAAAATAGTATTCATCTCTAAAACTAGAGTTCAATTGGGACAGCACAAACATTTCTTGCAATTGGGGAAATAAAAACATATACTTGTACTTAATGACGATTTGCGCATGGTTTTGAATAGCGATTCCATACTACAAATTGCCAAAATTAATTTATCTAAGGAGACAGGGGAAATGAAAAGAACTGTAAGCGCACTCCTCGCGATACTGATGCTGGCCAGCTTGGCAGCATGTGGCGGCGGTGGAGGGGGAGGCGGAAACAACAATAACAATGGCGGCCAAAACCAAACTGGAGGAGGCGCTGAAGAGTTCCATATCGGCATTGTAACAGGAACAGTGTCCCAGTCTGAGGATGAGCTGCGGGGAGCGGAAGCATTCATAGCTGAGTACAAAACAGTCCAGGATGGCGGAATTGTAAACCACATTACATATCCCGACAACTTTGTGGCAGAGCAAGAGACTATGATCGCCAACATCGTATCCCTGGCTGACGATCCGCTTTGCAAAGCGATCGTTGTCAACCAGTCAGTGCCAGGCACAGTGGCTGCGTTCCAGCAAATAAGGGAACTTAACCCTGACATACTGCTTCTTTCAGGCGAGCCGCAGGAAGATGCGCCAATGATTTCTGCAGCTGCAGACTTGGTCGTCGGCGCCGACAACATTAACAGGGGCTACCTGATGATTTTGGCAGCCAAGAAAATGGGCGCAACCAAATTTGTGCATATTTCATTCCCAAGGCATATGAGCATTGACATCCTTGCCAGGCGTTACGCCATTATGAGGCAAGCGTGCGAAGATTTGGGAATCGAATTCTACTCTGAGACAGCTCCTGACCCGACAAGCGATGTGGGCATTCCCGGAGCGCAACAGTTCATCCTGGAAAGCATGCCGGCTTGGGTCGACAAGTATGGCGTAGACACCGCTTTCTTCTGCACAAATGACGCACAAACCGAGCCGCTGCTAAAGAGAGTTGCGGAGCTTGGGGCGATATTTGTGGAGCCGGACCTCCCATCCCCGATAATGGGCTACCCGGGAGCTTTTGGCATTGACTTGTCCAAAGAAGCAGGCGACTGGCCGGCAATCTTGACAAAAGTCGAAGAAGTAGTAATTGAAAACGGCGGATCAGGAAGAATGGGCACTTGGGCCTACTCATACAACTACACTACCACTGCTGCCCTTGCAGAGCTTGCCTACAGGACAGTAAAAGGGGAAGCTTCCCTTGACAGCATGGATGACTTGATGGCATGTTATGCAAAATATACACCGGGCGCAGAGTGGAACGGCTCCAACTTCTCTGACACCAATGGAAACATCACTGACAACTACCTCTTGATCTACCAAGACACATACGTCTTTGGCACAGGATATCTAAACCAGACAGATGAAGTAGTAGACGCAAAATACAGGGCAGTAAAGTAAACTTGTTATTACTGCCTCTCTAATTAACAGCTGGCCAGCATTCCTTGCTGGCTAGCTTCATTTTGACAACAATCAGGCGGGCTAATGGAACCAATTTTAACACTTGAGAATATAGGAAAACAGTTCGAGGGCAACTATGTCTTAAAAGACATATGCCTAGAGCTAGCCCCTGGGGAAGTGGTAGGGCTGGTTGGGGAAAATGGCGCGGGCAAATCGACGCTGGTGAAAATCCTTTTTGGGATGCCGGAAATCTTCCATTCTGGGGGATATGAAGGCAGCATACACTACAACGGCAAACCGGTCTCATTTTCTTCTCCTTTAGAGGCTATTGAAGCTGGTATCGGCATGGTACACCAAGAATTTTCGCTAATACCAGGGTTTAATGCTTCAGAAAACATCCTGCTAAACAGGGAGATCACCAACAATACCATCATATCCAAAATCTTGGGGCCAAAACTTGCGACGATCAACCAAAAGGCAATGGATGAGCGCTCCAATGCCTCCCTTGGCGCTTTGGGCATAGATATCGATTCCAGATCGGTCATTTCGGAATTGCCAGTGGGGTATATGCAATTTGTAGAGATTGCCCGGGAAATAACCAGGGACACTGTAAAGGTCCTGGTTTTTGACGAGCCTACAGCAGTGCTGACTGAAATCGAGGCTGAGTTGTTTTTAGAAGCAGTCCGGAAAATTTCTGCAGCGGGAACGGCTATCCTCTTTATATCCCATAGGCTCCAAGAAATCATGAGTGTGTCTGACAGGATTGTAGTTTTGCGGGATGGCAGGCTTGTTGCAGACAAACCAGCTAGCGAGCTCGACCTTGGAAGAATCGCGGAATTGATGATAGGCAGGCCAATGGGGGCAGACAAGGCTTCTGCAAGAACAGGCACAGAGAAGGCCGTAGTGCTTAAAGTAGATAATCTTTGGGTGGATATGCCTGGGGAGTTTGTGTACGATGTAGGTTTTGAGGTTAGGCAAGGAGAAATATTCGGCATAGCAGGCCTTGCCGGGCATGGCAAGCTCGGCATTGCCAACGGGATAGCAGGGCTTTTCAAGGCAGGAGGGGATGTGGAGCTAAGAGGCACGCCTCTTAAGTTGAACGACCCTATGGGGGCAATGAAGATGGGCATTGCATATGTGTCAGAAGACCGCAAAGGCGTGGGGCTGGTTTTGGAAGAGTCTATCGATTTGAACATCGGCTTCAATGCAATGCAGATCCAAGGCAAATTTCTAAAGAAGATATTAAACGGGCTTTTCTCTTTCAGGGATGAGGCGGCTATGTCCCAAGCTGCCGGCTATTACATAAAAGAGCTAGATATCAAGTGCAGCTCTGGAAAACAGCTTGTGGGGCACTTGTCTGGAGGCAACCAGCAGAAAGTATGCTTGGCCAAGGCTTTTGTGCTTGAGCCAGAGCTGTTATTTGTCAACGAGCCTACCAGGGGCATAGACATAGGGGCAAAAAAGACTGTGCTTGACGCCCTCCGCAACTTCAGCGAAACAAACGGGACCAGCATTGTAATAACATCCTCAGAATTAGAGGAATTGCGCTCAATTTGCGACAGGATTGCAGTCATCTTTGAAGGGAAAGTCGCAGGAATATTGGATGGGGGGGCAAGCGCAGTTGAGTTCGCAATGCTTATGTCGGGTTTATAATGCTTGAGGAGGCTGCAATATAACATGAAAGTCAGAATCCAAACTATTATTATTTTAGTATTCATTGCTCTATTGTTTGTTATCGGCAGTTTCGTTGGCGTCAACCCGGCAATGAGCGCCAATGACGTGGTCATGAGGTTTGTAATGAACGGGATTTTGGTCCTGTCTATGGTTCCCATGGTGGAGTCAGGCTGTGGCTTGAATTTTGGGGTGCCTGTTGGCATAATCGCTGGCATTCTTGGCGCGCTGATCTCCCTTGAGATGGAACTGGGAGGAATTGGCGGCTTGTTTGCCGCTATAGCAATGGGCATCGGGTTTGCGGTTGTGCTAGGCCTTGGATATGGGCTTTTGCTAAACAAGGTCAAGGGCGATGAAATGCTTATTGCGACATATGTGGGGTACTCCTTGGTCTACTTGATGAATGTCTTTTGGATTGTCCTGCCCTTCAGGAACCCTTCCAGCGTCCAAGGCTATGGGGGCAGCGGGCTGCGCTCGACAATCAGCATCGACAAATACTGGCAAAATGCGCTAAATAATGTGTTTTCAATCAGTATAGGCAAATATATCACAATACCTGTGGGCACTTTGGTCTTCTTTGGTTTGTTGTGTTTTGCAGTATGGGCTTTTTTCAAGACCAAGCTGGGCACTGCTATGAGCGCAGTTGGGGCAAACCCGGATTTTGCCAGGGCTGGGGGCATCAATGTAGACATGATTAGGGTTATTTCAGTTGTGATGTCAACGGTTTTGGCAGCTATCGGCATAATAATTTACCAACAGTGCTTTGGGTTTATCCAAACTTTTTCTGCGCCATTGGCATTTTCATTCTCCTCAGTTTCCGCTTTGCTCCTTGGAGGAGCCAGCTTGAACAAAGCATCAATCAAAAATGTCATCCTTGGCACTTTTTTATTCCAAGCGGTCTTGACCATGACACCGACTGTTATAAACAGCGCAATTGAGATTGACGCTTCCGAGGTAATACGGATCATCGTGACCAACGGGATGATCGTGTTTGCGCTTACAAGAAAAACTAAGGAGGCGAAGTAATTGAAGGCGAAGAGGTTTTTGACTGCCAGTGTTGTCCCATTGATGTTTTTAGTTTTGAGCTTGGTTGCGATACCAGTGTCAGGCATGAGCGCAAGGTATATCTTTAGCGAAGTCTCTGCCCGCATGGCGCGAAACTGCTTTTTTGTCTTAAGCCTGATAATACCAATAATGGCAGGCATGGGGATCAATTTCGGCATGGTGCTTGGAGCGATGGCAGGGCAGATCGGGCTGGTTTTTGCGACATCGTGGGAATTAGAGGGAGTAAAGGGAATACTGGCATCAGCTGTTGTCGGGACGCCTATTGCGATTTTGCTGGGGGCATTCGGGGGGCAAGTGCTAAACAGGGCAAGGGGAAGGGAAATGATCACATCCATGATGCTTGGGTTGTTCGTCTCAGGCATCTACCAGTTTTTCTTGCTTTATGTATGTGGCACAATAATACCTTTCAACGAGGAAAGCGGTGTCCTGCTGTCACGGGGATATGGCATTAGAAACTCTTTGATGCTTCCCATGGCAAAAGGCATTGACAATATTCTGACAGTGGCTATTGGCGGGGTAAAGCTGCCCATAGCTACGTTTCTTGTCACTTTATGCCTATGTTTGTTGACCTATTGGTTTCGAAACACAAAGATGGGCCAAGAGATACGCTCTGTGGGGCAAGATGCCGATATCTCCGAGATAGCTGGCATTGATGTGAGCAAGCGCAGGGTGCAGTCGATCATTATATCCACTGTCCTGGCTTGTTATGGGCAGATTTTGTATTTGCAAAATATCGGCACCCTCAACACTTACAATGGCGCTGACCAAGCAGCGTTGTTTGCCGCTGCGGCGCTTTTGGTCGGGGGGGCGACTGTCAGCAAGGCCGGTGTTGTCAATGGCATCTTTGGAACAGGGCTTTTCCACTTGCTGTTCGTGCTAATGCCCATTGCAGGCAAGAACCTCACGGGCAATGCTGTTGTCGGCGAGTATCTGCGGATGTTCACTTCATACGGGGTTGTTTCGGTTTCCTTAGTTGTGCATGCTTGGAAACGGCAAAAAGACAGGGAGATGGATAGGGAGCTGCTAAAGCGGAAGATCCAGGATCCAGCCAAAGACGAGTAGCAGGCTATAGTTGATGTACTGCCATGTCTATCCTGGCATGTGCAATAATTCTAGGCTATTTTTCATAGGCTTTTCCTTTTTTGTGGTCTGCTTTGGCTTTGTTGCTTTCCAGCTTTTCAAAATTTGGTTCATCTATTAAATACAAAAGGTTCCTCTGCGGCTACACCTTTCCGCTTTGGAGCTTTTTTTGTGTGTATTATGTGTGTTCAGCACATAAAAAGGGGAAAAGCGGGAGATAGCAGGCACAGCAAGGGGGCTTTTAGAAAATCTGCTGCCTTGCCGTCAGGCTTTCATCGCTTAGACCACCAAGATTTGTCGCTGTCGTTCCATTATGCTAAAAAAGCTATGAAAAACCGCAAATTAGCCCAAAAAATATTTGTAAAAATATTTATCGTCAGGTACTTGACAAATATAATGGAGCGGGTATAATAATAACTGTCAGGTACTTGACAAATATATTTTTTGGAAGAACATTCCATGAACCAAATTAAAACAACCATTACTAACCAACTTCAACAATTACAAATGCTGATGCATAGAGCGTCATTCCGAGGTTTTAGGACGAAGGGCAGGATACGCAACCCACAAAGAGGACAGGGGCGCGTGTTATCTATCCTCCAAATGAAACCGGAAATCAGCCAAAAGGAACTCACCAACCTGCTCGGTATTAGCAAGCAATCTCTCGCTGAACTGCTTTCCAAATTGGAAAAGAGTGGCAATATCACCCGTGAGCCATCCAAAGAGGATAGGCGCGCAATGATCATCAAGCTGACCGAAGAGGGAAGGAACGCTGCAAGTTACGATGGCGAAAATGAAACTTTTGAAGCGAATCAAATCCTAGACTGCTTGACTGATGAAGAACTCGTAACATTTAGCGAATACCTAAACCGTATCATCAAGCGTTATGAGGAACAATTCCCAAATGAGGACTTCGAGGAGCGCCGTAGACACATGGAGGAGTTTATGCGTGAACATGGTCACAGGCACGGGTTCACAGGCTTTGGGGAAAGCGGAGAAAACCAGCCAGGCTTTGACAGGCATTCTAAGAAACCTGGTCAATCACGCGGCTCTAGCCACAGCAACAACCGCAAAAGCCAATTGCGCAAACACGGGAAAGAACACAATCACCATGGCAATGAATAGCTTTCAACAATCCGAAAGCCTTTGTTGACGAGTTGGCTTGCCAAAAAACACCTCAGCTAAATCAACCTATTTTATTGAATGGAGGCGAGATCGTTATGCGCAACCCATACAATGCCATTGAAACACTCCCAAATGCACTGGTGGACTATCTTTGCAACATCATTGGAACTAATAGCAGCATCAAGTTCGTTCGGCTTATCCCTGTAAGACTGGGAAACGGATTAGCACAGGATATACTCCTCAAAACACAAGGCAACACAGAATTTAAGAGAGTATTCGGCTTTCCGCCTGTAGATACCCGGCTTCAAGTAATGTTCTATGAAAATATTATGCCATTGCTTGTGGTGGCATAATGGGGTTAGAAAAGTAAAATCCCGCAGTTGCTATGTTGCATCTGTGGGATTTTTTACTTTGGAGAAAGCCGGATCCAGTGTTGATTAATAATAGTGACTCCAATCTACTCGACTTCAGCGTTGGTTGCAAAGAGCTGTAGCAGGCAGCCACCTTGCCATATCTTTCTTCCTGGATCGCCAGCGCCTCCAGACATCAACGAAATAACGGGCGATACAGGCTCAGGCATGCCCTTTGGCGAATACAACCCTAGATTCAGCTATCGCCATCTTCAAGCAGTTTCAAGGATACCATTACATGCAGCAAGGTGTCAAAATCCCCTAGGTTGAGCGCTGATATTTGGATTATCCTCTCAAGCCTCCTCAAAAAAGTAGTCCGGTGGACAAAAGAAATCTTGGCGGCTTTTGTAATAGAGAAGCCAGAAATGATGTAGTTTTTCAAGGATTGCAGATAAGAAGCATTTTCCTTTTCGTCATATGCGAGCAGCCTTTCCACCCCATCATGCAGAAGATGGCTTGTGTCAAGGCCGCTTCTGGCCCTGTCCAAAATGTATGCCAGTGAAAACTCGCTAAAAAAGTGGCATGGCTTCCAACCTGCTTCAGCCTCGCCGATTTCCAAAGCCGCGTTTGCCTGGACATAAGAGCTGTGCAAGCCGGAGATGCCGCAAAACATATTGCTGGCCCCGGCCGAGCAATTAAAGTCACGGGCAATCAACTCCAGCATTTGTATAGGGATTTCCATTCCTTTCTCCGACAGTGTATGGTTCACAACCCAAATTATCTGCCTGCCATTGTCGACAACCACTGCGCATGAAATGCAAGCGTTCTCCAGTTGCCTGCATATAAAGGATGTCTTGTAGCTGTCTATGCTTGTTGTTGATTGCACGGCAATAAGCGAGTATACATGGTTTTCTTTCCATGTCTGGCTCTCTGTGAATACCGCCTCCAAACTATTTTTGTTAATTGGAAAGTTTGCAGAGCAAAGTCCTCTAATCAATCCGTGCAGCAGGTCTTGCTGCCTTTTGCTGAACGCGTCGTCTACTGATGAAAGGTAAGCCGCCTCGATATACACACAGATATGTGAAAACAGCTCGTGTTCCCCTTGTCCAGGATTTTGGCCCTCAAGGCGAGCAAGGATCCTGGCAATGTACTGGCCGTTTTCGAATATGTTGTAGCACATGTTGCGCCGCAGCCGGTCCGGCTTGGGCTCGCTTGGGTACAAAAAGACGCCCTCTATGTAGTTGGCGTTGACCTGGTTTGGGTTGTGGAGTATTTCGAGGGCTTTCTCATATGGAGCGCTCTTTTTTTCCGGGTCGATATTCAGGTTGTTTTCCAACGGGTAATTCACGGAATGCGCAGCGTAATCAAGGTACTGAGTAATCAAGACCATGGGGTTGCCAAACAATGGGTGGATTATCCTGAAGATTTCCTCGACATTTTTCTTTTGCAACAGCGCCTCTTTCAGCGAGTTATCCCATTGGAGCAGCTCTATGACAATGCTGTTTATCGACGCGGCTATCTCAGAAGCCGGGCGCTTGTCGCTTGTCAATGCGAAATTGCTATATTGCTTCCATTTTGGATTTGGCTTTACAGAATTTGCGGCCAGGTATGCACATGATGGATCTATGGCAATGCCTTGGCACCCGCTTGTTTCTATGTACAGGTATCCGCTCATTAGCGGCGCCTCGCTTGAATATACACACGCGCCTTTGATCGAAATGCCGCTTTTCCCGCTGCATATAATCTCCACATTGCAATTCTTGCTGTATAGGTTATAAATCATCGGCAACTTTATATCTATGGGCAGCCTCCTTTTTAACCTGCCTTGTGCATCAAATGATGTGCAAGGCAGGTTAAATATTGTCATTTTGAGGATTGAACACCTATTGAAATTTTGTTATTACTTATATTATACGAGATTGCGCACGCTAGCCAAGATACAATAATGCCAAATTGCGAAAATGCGCCCCACTGACAACCCACGGGCAAATCGGTGCTTGGATAACGGCCGCTCTAAATGATGCGCTAGTCCTATGCACTGGCACAATTCAGTGTTTCAAATTCTGTAGGGAGGAGGATTTTCACGACGCAGCGTATTTGCACTAAAACTGCAACTTATTGAAATTTAAAGGGAGGATTTTTACATGTCAAATGTTGAAGCCGCACAGCAAAGCGGCATTAAACTAAGCGAAAGGATAAGCTATTGCACAGCAAGGATAGGTTTCACCCTTGTGCTTTCATTGTACAACACTAGCTACGGCCCTTTGTTTTTGAACACAGTCTGCGGGGTTTCCATGGGGACAATAGCAAGCGCCCTTGCGCTCGCCAAGCTGCTGGACTTGATTGAGGTGCTTTTTTTCCAGCCGATCCTGTTTGAATGGGCCGCGAAGGGGAAACTTGGAAGATACCGCACATGGTTTATAATCAGCCCGATCTCCTGTATGGTGGGCCACCTCATGATGCAGTCTTATGTGACCTCTGTCATTCCAGACAGCTGGAAAGTCCCTTTTGTAGTTATCGGCTACGTTATTATCAACGCTACCCTCAACATACAGGGGACATCCTTGAACTCCCTAAACGCGCTTTGGATCAAAGACCCGACAGAGAGGTTCAAGATCCAAGCCCAAACCAGCCTTGTCGGCAACATAGTCAATACTGTCTTTGGGTTTGTCATGCTGCCAATAATGTTCGCCGTAGGAGGCGTCAATTTTGTAAACGCAAGGGGCATGACTTTCCTAGTTGTCCTGTACAACCTCATCAATGTCATTGTTTCCATCCCTGTGTTCAGGTTCACAGGGAAACTTGATTTAGACCAAGGATCCTCTGGCGCGAAGGTTTCCCCATTCTCAACCATCAAGCTGATATTCTCAAACAGGAATGTTGCTGCTATGTTCTTCGCCCAGACTTTTGGCACAGCAGGCAACAGCTCCTGGGGCCAGATATTCGCGTTCATGTTTTTGTACTTCTACAAAGCGCCTGGAATCCTGTCAGCCTATAACGGGTTTAGTAGAGGGCTTATGATTTTCTCCAACATGGTCACGATAGCCCTAGTGAAAAAGCTTAAACCCAGGACAGCTTTCAGGACTGGCTACATTGTTCAGTCTGTATTCTATACGTTGATATATTTTATCGCCAAAGATGGAATTACAGCGATGGTTTGCGTATGCATCAACCAAATGTTTGTCGCTATATACCAATCAGCGACAACCCCGCTTTACTCCGAGATCGCTGAGTACACCCATTGGGAGACTGGCAACAGCATTACCGCGGTCGTATTCTCTGCCCAGCAGTCAACTGCCAAAAGCGCGACATACGTTGCCAACTTTATACTTACAGCTGTAGCAGCCATCGGCTTCTCAGCTGCAGACGAATTGACACACACACCACAGATCCTTGCAAATTTGAAGACCCTTGCATGCTTTGTCCCTGCCGGGTTTTTCCTTGTGGCGACTATTATCTTTTCTTTGATGTACACGATCACGCCAGCTAAGCTGGATCTGGCTCGAAAAGAGCTCGCAGAGAGAGCGGCCGAAAAAGCCTGATGCATGCCTATCGCTGTTTGAGGCTGGCTAGATACGCCAAAGGAAGTATTGCCTGAAGAGAAACGCTTGCGGCTTAAAGCATGCAACCACATCGAGATTGACAATATGCCAGACATCACGTTCTTTGGCAATACGATGCTAGATTATGAGGACTCGGCTTTCTATAACGATATCACGCCATAAGAAGAGAAGGAAAATAGAAATTTTGTATTGCTGGGCTAGGCCAAGTTTTTTTGAAGTAGACGTTGCTAAATACCCGGATCGTTTTGAGGCCATGAAGACTCAATCAAAAGCCTAAAAAGCAATTAGTATCTAGAGCATGTTTGAGTTGCAATCTGGCAGAACACCAAGCGATGGTGTTCTGCCAGATTTTTGCCATTTAGGCGAATACGCCGTATTCTTTGACAAAATTGTGGACTGCTAGCTGGTTTTCCGGCTTGACATCGTTGGGGTAGGATATCATCTTGTCGGTGGTGTATATATACCTTCCATCATAAGCCAGCTCGTCAAGCATCTGCTTGATACGGTCAAGGCACTGGCTAACAGTTCCATGCCCCATGAGAGCGCATGGGAACCCGCCGCAAACAGTGATATTCGGCAACGCCTCTTTTGTGATCCTCGGATCGTCTTGCTCAACCATGATAGAGGCTGTCCCGTATTTGATATCTTTTAGCGAGTCGAATATTCTCTTTTGGGAGCCTTCAGCGTGTATATACCCTTTCATGCCATTGTCCCCTATAGTATCCCACCGCTGTTTGGCGTATTTCCAGAAGAAGCGCTCAAACTGCTTTGAGCTCATCACAGTATGGCACAGCATCGCTGTGCGGTAGGCATAAATGATGTTGTCGTTCTCTTTATAATTGGCGATTTCTGCCTCAAACCTCTTTGTGTATATTTCAAACAAGGCTTCAGAAAAGTCTTCAAGGAGCTCCGGATGCCTTCTCATATCTGTAGAGAAGCCGGAAATGCCCCTGAGCCTGTTGTTAAAAAGCATTTCAACAGGAATGCTTAGCGCGCCGTACATTGACAACTGGGGAACCCCGTATTTCTCTAAAAAGACTTTTTGCCTTTCAGCGCCATGCCTGAGAAAGTCCCATTGCAAAAAAGCCGCATTTGCCATTGAGTCAAATTTGTCATCATTGTCCTCAAAATTGACACATGATTTGGGCACAATATTCTCATACAGGAATTTTGACATATCACCATTACGGATAGCTTCAGTGAAAGCTTTTAAGCCAGTTTCCGGTTCATCGATAAAATGGTTGTCGATGATGTTGAAATGGCCTTTTTCATCGTCAATGACCAAGGTTTTGATCTTAAGCGCTTCTGACGCTTTGACAGGGTTCCTGGTTCCAAGGTCAAAATATGCGTCAAATTCGTACCTTTCATGGTAGCGGTATACAGCGTCATCCATCTTGTCGTAGTCATAAAAACAATCAGACAATTTGTACCCGGCATCGAAGATCTTGCCTGTGCGGTCATTGCTGCATAGCGGGACACGGGCAGGCTTCTTCTTGCCTTCCATGGCGTCTATAAAAAGAGATTTTCTAAATGCTACTTGTTCTTGGGCTATAAGCTCCATAACTAAAATCCTCCTTGTAATTTGCTCTATTGCCCTTTGCTCAGCTATGGAACATCAGAGTAATGAAATTGTTAAAAAAGGCTTCCCTTGCAGCGTCATCATCGGGCAAGAAATCTAGCCTTTTTAGCATAACAGCTTTGTCAGCCTCATAGTCGAATACAACTTCGCTCAATTGCGCCTGTCCTCCTTTTTAAATTGCCAATTACTAGTATACAGCAAGCATACCACACAATATTTTACTTGAGGCTCCTTTAAGCAAATTTGTCAAAGAATCAATAAATTTTATTTTGTATCTAGGCTGTATTGTATAATATAGACAGCTACAATAGCGGCTTAGCCGCAATTACATAAATGAAGGAGGAACATTGATGACACCTGAACAAGAAAAAGTATTATACTCGATGACAAAAACATATTCCAAAGCCAAAAACTAGGCTTGTACAAATGCCAATAATCGACATTATATGATATTAATTGCACCAACTCCAGCAATAGGTGCGGTATCCTTAGTTACCGTTAATAAACAAGGAGAGCGCACCCAGCTGGAGCCAAAACCATCATAGCATGCAACGGCGAAGCAGCAAAGCACAACAAAGCAAATGGACAACGCAAATACAACTTGCCCTCCTCCGATTCCAGAGGCAATAACAAGCCTGGTCATAGAGTTCCTGCAGCTTTTCGTATGCGCAACATTGGCAAAAAGGATTGTGTTCCTGCTGCTCAACGCAGCAGGCATGGGCGCGGCTATGGCGGGGAAGCTGTGCGGGGTTTGCCAAAAGACTGCGAAAAAGCACAGCAAAATGGCGGGCTCCGGACGGGCCGCGGAGCTTCTGGAGGTTGGCGGGGGCGGGAGGAAAGCCCTCCTTGCGGATGTCGAAAGCGCCATTGTCAGCGAAGTTGAAACCAACAACTACTACACTCTCCAGCAGGCGGCAGGCATGGCTTTCGAGAAGGCTGGGGTCAAGGTGTCATTGGGGGCTATCAGGAGGCTGTTCTCAAAACACGGCATAAAGCGGCATAAGAGCGCCCCGCTGCCGGCAAAAGCCGACCCTGTGGGACAAGGGGTGCTCTTTGACACGGTCCTCTCCGAGCTGGTGGCGATGGCCAATGAAGGGATGGTGACGCTGTATTTCATGGACGCGTCGCATTTCGTCCTTGGCGGCGGCTTCCTTGGGAGCATCTGGGGGAAGG
>WRIE01000077.1 GCA_009782875.1 Eubacteriaceae bacterium
AGTGAGCTTTTTTACAAGTTTTTTATATAAAGGTCTATCAAAGTCTTTACCGCTTTGTTTATCCGTGTAGATGTTTGACGGGGCTATACCTTGTTTATCCATTTCTGCCAATTGTCTACTTTCATTTTGGTCTATACTTGATACTCGGACATAACCATATATTTTCATTTTCTATCAACTCCTAAGAGAATATTACGATATCCCATAATGTGGCTTTTTGATAGCCGGTAAGACATCGATATGATTCTTAGTAGTAGAAAATGCGGTTTTAAAATCAATTGTGAATGAATAACGACAATGCAAAATATAAAAAATCGTAATCATCGCATTTAAACGATTACTATCTATAGTGACTAACATTTCAATAAAGACTTTTTTGTTTAGGCATTTTTCTGTATAATAAAGGTATTGGAGGTACTTTTATGTTTGATAACGAAGAAATAATCGATTTAATCGAGAATCATAGCGAATGTGAGTATTTGGACTTTAAACTTGAGGAATACAAAAGTTATGATTATGATGAATTAATCAAGGATTTAATGGCTTTCGCTAATTCTCATAATAAACAGAACAAATACATAATTGTTGGAATAAAAAAGAAGAATGGAAAAATCACTGTTAAAAGTTTATCTCCAATGACAGATGATGCTGTATATCAAAACTTAATAAGCGATAACTTAGAACCATCACTCGCATTTAACTATCTTCCTTTTGAATATAAAAACAAACAATTAGGTATATTTTTAATTGATGCAAACAATCATGAAAATAGGATATTTCAATTAAAAAAAGATTATGTAAAAAATGGGGTTATACATTTCAAAAAAGGCGATAGCAGAATTAGAAAAGGAAGCTCAACATCTACATTAACACTTTTAGATTATAAGAAAATATATAGTTCTCACGAAAGAAAAAGCAGTTTAATTATTCAAAGTTATAAAGAAGATGAAACCATTCGTTCTTTAGAATTCTATAATTTTGATGAAAAATACTCTAAAATCATTAATGATAAGGACAATAATATTAGAGGTATAATTGAAAAAATCAAAAGTATTACTATGCCTATTACTGAAGAAGAGCAAGATGACTTAGTAGAAAACAACACGAATCCATTGATAAACCCTTATAGTGCTTTATCTGAAGTATTAAATGCACCAAAAATATTTGGTGAAAAATATGTTGAAGATGTCGAATTTGAAGCTGAAAAAGTAAAGATAATTAAAGTATTTTGCGAAAAGCAAAAACATATATTATCAGAAGATTTTTTTGACATTGGAAATCTAAAATGGTATGGGAAAATGGTTTTTTCAGGTGGACTACCATACCAAAGCCATTATGTAAAAGGGAAATCTGAAGAAGAACAAAAGTATAAGCTTCTAGAGGTGCTATATGAAGAAATATGTAGTTATATTCATGTAAATAGTTATATAGAAAACATTAAAGGCATTTCATATTTAAAGTTAGTAATGTCAAATATTGGTGATTTAAAAGATGAAAACATTGTAATATCACTAAATATACCTAAAAACTGTTTATGTGAAAAAGCTCAACTAAAATGTTCTGATGAATATGGTTCTAGTCTTTTTGCTGAGTTATATGAGAAATACTTAAAAATGGTTGCAACTCCTGAAATAGATACTTATGAAAAAAGTGTTTTTAATGGCGTTGTATCTCCAATGCCTTCGTTTTATACTCCTCCTATTGATATTATGGGTTTTGGGGCATCATCAAAAGAAAGTGAAAGACAAGAAATACTATATAAAACAGAAGATATTTTAGATGAGATTTATTGCTATGATTGTATCGATGGGAAAGATTTTGATGTAATAAAACTTGAGCAAAATAAATTACTACACAATAGTAAATGTTTCTTTCCAGAAGTTCTTATCTTTAAAAATATTCCAGATGAAATTCACTATGAAATAAAATCTAAGGAAATGAAAAATATTGTTTTAGGCAGTCTAAAAGTCATAAATTAGGAACGGATTTTTCACCAATTTAAAATATTTCAATTTATTCAATTATATGATATGCTTGTCTTAGACAGGTGTATTTTTAATTTTATGGCTTTTTTCACTAATCACTGTACTGGTTGCTATTTTGGTAGTATTGTCAATAGCTGCCCCAGTGCTTGCGGCTCCTTACGGGAAACCAATAACATTTAATGTCAATGTGACAGGTGCAAAGCCCACAAGCGGAACAGCCCCGATACTTGTGGATGGCACAGCCAGAGGCGTATATGACTTTGGCGCTGGAGCAGGCAGCGTCACTATACCCGCCGGGCTTAACCTGGACACGAGTGTAGCAGTGACGATTGCAAATGTAACGCAAGGTGGAAGTGTCTATTCCTTCACTTCAGACACAGTCGCAATCACGCTAACAGGCGGAGATCCAGAAAAATGTAAAGCATTAGCAACTGGAGGATGCGATTTTGCACCCCACAACAAAAAAGCTGAGATATGTGCAGATTGTGGTGCTGAAGGACCTTCGCCTCATGTAGAAAAAGACTGTCCAAATAATGCGACAAAATTGGATGGACCTGGAGACTGTCTAACCTGTAACAGCCTGGGAGTTGGATCGCATAATCCGATTTTGTGTGATAGAATAACAGGCTTTACCATCACCAATATCAGATGTGCCAAATGTGATGAAGTTGGTGGTGCCAATTACTGGGTTTCTCATAACAACAACGTAGCATGCCCCGCTTCCGGTACTAATCCTGGCGCATCAGTTCTTTGCGGTATACTCGATACCGGAGGTACTCCTTGCGGAGCTTCAGATGCTACTAGTCATGGAGCTAGTGGATTTGCCTGCGCTAACGATGGTAATGGGATATACTATATAAGCTGGGTATGCGGGTGTGGCGCGAACAGAAGCCTCCCCACTACCAATCCAGCTATTGATTCATCACTACACAACAAAGTTAAATGCACTAACCCCGCTGATCTTAAGGCAAAAGAATGTGATGATTGTGGAGTAGTAGGCCCAGTAGCAGCTGGCTCCCATGATAAGATAGTTGAATGCAACGATAAGTCCTCTCTCGCAGGTAAAGTTGAATGCCCTGGCGGTCTCCCAACTGGAGGCACAATACCTGGAACAGAGAGTTATCTAGTGAACGGCTCAGCAAACGGCTTTGCCAATCTTGTTGGCTCTACTGGCACAGTGGCTAAAAAAGAATGGACATTTAAAATACCAGTCTCTTTCAAGCCAGAAAAAGGCAGCGCAAAAGCGCCCAACAACACAAGGTTCATGTTTGACTACACTTTAGGGACTGACAGCACATTCGCAAGCACCAGCTACATCACTGGCGGGTTCGGCGGCTATGGCGGCGGGTACTTTGGCAATGGCCGAGGCGGATACAATGGCCGCAGAGCCCCAGGCTCATACTCCGGCATAGGCTACGATGTGCGCAACGGTATAGCTTCCGGCTACATAGCGGTTACTGTGGCGCCAGGCAACTATGTGCTCAATGTGTACAGGGTAGCCATAAAGGGCTACACCATCAACCCGGCTTCGATAACAATTCGGTTCACAGTAACTGAAGACGGCAGAATCCGGTTCAACACCAACGCGACACGCGCAGATTTCACATACAAGAGAGACGATGTCGCCAAGAAGCCTGCGCACAACAACCCGAAGACAGGCGATGCCACCAACGTTGCGCTTTGGAGCTCGATGGCAGTGACCAGCATGGCTGGAGTTGTTGTAGCACTAAAGAAAAGAATGTTCAAATAGAACAAAATCGCTAAGGAAATAAAGAACATACTAACAACTGAACGAAAGGCAGTGTGCACATAGATTGATGCATACTGCCTTTCGTTTGTAAAGCATCAGGAAACACCCCCTGGATAGTAGGTGTCAGAGAGTGCGCCCAGTACTGATATTCAGCTACACATAAATGAAATACCAAAATAGGGCATTTAGGCAGGTTTCTCAATTATTCTATATTGCTGTTATGACTCATGCAGGGAGTGAGTCGCTCATGCAAGATTTAAGTGCGTAGTTTGATGCAAAATATACGATAGTTTGCTGGGTAGGCAATGCAATTTGATTCGGATTTCTTCTCGTCCGATATCTTTGCGGTTTGAGGCGGGCAACTAGCTTTCCAAGCTGCGTGGCATTTATTTTTGCAACTATGTCTCACCAACAAGGCAAATGCATTCAGGAGTTGTAGCAAGGCATACATTCAGATATAATTAATTTGCAGCATGTTTGCAGCATGCGCACTAAGGAGGTTTGTTTTATGCCATATACGCCAATTGAAATCGACCGGGAGAAATTAACTATAATGGGAGTGCTTTTCCCAGATTTAGATACACTAGAAAGCATAAGCCAAGCAATAGGCTCCAATATGTTCGAAGGGTTTCAGCCTACAAGGAAAAGCATTGAAATCATCCGCGACTATTGCTTGGGAGAATTGACGATTGAGCAGTTGGTGGTGATCGCCAATGAAAAGTCCTATGAAGAGTAATTACCAGTATATCGATCCTGACTTTGTTTATACTGACCAAGAAACGGGAGTTTTACGAAATCTTAGAGGCATTGCTGACCGGCAATCTTTGGCCTTCACTGAAATAGCCCTTACAACCAGGCGCGCAGACGAGTTGAAAGCTAACCCGGTTCCGGTTGCGGGTTCTGCCGCTTTGTTTGATATCCACCATCATCTATTCCAGGACATATATTCTTGGGCTGGGGAGCGGAGGACTGTGGAAATCAGCAAAGGTGGCAAGCAGTTTTTCCCGTTGTCGCATTTCGACAATGCTCTCGCATTTATTGACGGGCAGCTGTCCGAATACAAGCGCATCAGCCGAGAGGACAAGCCAGGTTTGTCCCGCAAGCTTGCCGAGATTCTGGATGCAGTGAATTTTCTACATCCATTTCGAGATGGGAACGGGCGGACACAGCGTGAGTTTCTGCGTTTGCTTGCAATTGAAAAGGGTTGGCTGCTCAATCTAAACCCGCCTGACAATGCTGTTGTTTACACTAGGTATATGGATGGGACTATTAATGGTGATGTTGAAGCACTTGCCAGATTGATATTTGAATGCTTGCATAAAGAAAATGAACCATAACGCTGCTCGAGGCTGGAGCCCAAGCGTAACCCACAGCACTTTGCCCTTAACCCCTATACTTGGCCTTTAAACAATTGCTGGCAAATAATTTGCAACAATCGCTTGCCAAGCCATCCTACTTTCGAATATTTCCACCTGTTTTGCGCTTTTTTGCTGTGGAGGTTGTGCAGCCATCAGCAAAAAAAGCACATATCCTAAAGGCTTTGTTTTGCGTTTTAAAGCCCCAATCCTATACTTTAGGCATAAACATCCAGTATTCAGTAAGATTCAAGGGCACTATCGAACCTTCCCAAATTGCCTTCATACCTGGCTTGCCATCGCTCGGCACTCCTGAAATGCCGACTAGTTTAGCAACAGGCAAAGGGTATGCCGACCTTATCATGAAGCCAAAGCGGGTAGATCCCCCTGCAGGCTAGAACAAGCATACAAGCCACAAACATCTATGAACAAGTCATTCAAAATAGAGCATTTCAACAATTGTGCTCCATTTTTTTATGCAATAATAAAACAGTACTGGGCGAACTCCCTGGAGGGAGATCCATCTGGCATAGATACAGCAACCTGGTTTCATGTACGACAACTGCTTCTGCGCGTTTTTTGGCAAGCAAGCGGCAGACAGGATGCCTGCCTAAAACATATCCGCAAGCCGAATGAGCATTATATTCCCGCGCTTTTCTGCATCGGCAGTAGATAGGGCAAATCATACCTTGTCAGGTTAGCTTATTTTTCAATTGTTTTTTCTGATACCAGACACGAACAAATCTATCCGCTTAGCTAACGAGGCATTTGGTATTATACTGATGAATTCAAGCAAGTATATTGGAAAATGTATACAGAGGAAAGACTCATGCCCCTCGAGATATTGAGGCGGCTAGGGATAGATTGCCGCATTTTAGGCGAGAAGCAGGTTGCGGGTATTACCCAAAACATTAAAAGTGCCATGGGCAGGGAGGTAGCCTAAATTGACCTATCAGCCCGTAAGAGCCAGCGCGCCGCCCAAAAAACACCAGGGCAAGAGCTTGGGCAGCTAATGGCTGAAAACGAGTATCTGAGGTAAGAGCTTGAGTTTGTAAAAAAAATTATGGCGGCGGGAGGCAGCAGTTTTACTGAAAGCAGGAGACATCATGGCAAAGAGAAGAGAATACAAAGCAAAACTGGCAATCGAAGTTTTGTGCGAAGAAATTACGATGAGGGAGATAGCGTCGAGGGAAAACATCAGCCTCAACCAACTTGGCAATTGGAAATCGGAGTTTGTGGAGAACTCGCCAAGGGCGTCCAGCCAGAGCCGTGACGAAAAGGCTGCTGCCCGCTGGATCGGTGGAATGGAAGAGCTTGAAAAGGCATGCCAAGCGGAAGCCGGGCAGCCCGCGATGGAAAATGATTTTTTAAAATCGGTGTATAAGAAGCTTAGCGGACATGGGCGGAAGGCTCGCGCGGCGGCAAAACATGAGGAGCTGGCTGTGAAGCGGCAATGGGAGCTTCCAGGAGTGGGCCGCATCAGTTTCTACTATGAGCCCAGGGAGCATACAGAGAAAGAGCGGGAGCTAGAGGGGCGAATCAAGAAAAGGATCGACTATTGGCACACAAGGCATTGCTGGATGGGGGCCCAGAAACTGGTGGACAAGCCCAGGAGCGGCGGCATTGGGGCGCCGGGCGCCAGCTGGTGGAGAGGCATATACAAGAGATGGGCATATTTGCGGTGTATCCGAAGCTAAAGACTTCAAACCAGACCAAGGGGCAGAAGGAATTCCCGTGCTTGTTGCGGGGGATGGGCATATGGTTGCCCAGCCAAGTTTGGGCTATAGGCATAACCTGCATTCCCATTAAGCATGGGCACATGCGCCTGGCAGCAATAATAGACTGGCACAGCCGGTGCCTGGTAGGCTGGGGGCTCAGCGGCACACCGGCAACCATCGATTCCAGCCAAGGAAGCCAATTCACAAGCGGCGAGTATGCCGCTCTGATGCAGAGGCATGGGATCCGCCAGAGCATGGATGGCAAGGTGCGGTGGTAAGATAACGTGGTTGTCGGGCGGTGGCTCCGCAGCCTGAAGGTCGGGCATATTTACATAACTGAATACGCAAGCCCACAGGAATTGCGCCAAGGAATCAGGAATTATGCCAGCGAATACAACTTCGGCCGCCCCGCCAGAGCTTGAGATACAAGCGGCCATGCCAAGCGTATGGAGCGGCTTTCGATGCGGTGTGAATGATGGCCGCCACGAAAAAACGCAGAGGCCTACGCCTCCAAATGGCTGAGGGCTGGGGAAAGGCTCCGCCTTCCCCCACTAGATCCAGGAACCTCCCCCAGGTAAAGTGATCCAGCAATGATGTTACTACATTAAGAATTCTTGATTCCGTGTCTTGACAAGTCTGCTACCTTTATGTTCGGCTACAGTTTTGGAGGATAACACGCTGCGGCGGGAGATTTCCCCGATTGAAAAGAAAACCAACCATCACCAGAAAATTCTGTTAACATTTGACGAAACTGGCGCGGGAGCGAGCCACAGCGGAATCCGGCAATTGAACCGCTTTGTACTGGATGCTGGCGAGCGCTTTCGCAAAACTCATAGGATCACTTGAATCAAATGCAGTTTGGGGCAACAAAAGAACCAGCAATCTAATTAAGCAACCCCCAGGTTTTTAGATTTAAATACTATGCATGATGCAAAAAACATGATTAGCAACCTTGCCAAGGTGGATCTCCCGCTAACAAATAAAATCTATATTCTCGTTATCTCATCCACATCCAGGTAATAATAAACCTCCCCGTTATTGCCTGTCTCTTTTCTGAAAACGCCATCTACACCAATTTCTGCTAGCTCTTGGGGATAATCCTCAGGAAAGCTGTGATCACCTCTCCACTTGAACTGGAAACCTTGGATGCAACAAGCACTCACATCTTCAATGATAATGTAGTGGTTGCGGCTTTCTCTCAGGTTGTCTGATACTTCATATGTTGTGTAATATTTACCGTTGACTTTAATTGTCCGCCCAACATACTCATCAGGTTTCATACCGATATTGCTAATCTCAGCATAAGCTATCGTGGCGCTAAATTGGGTCAAGTCAACGTCATTACCAGATTTCTCGTCATTAACAGCTCTTGAATTGCTGCCACAACTTGCTGCCAACACTAAAACAAGGCACAACAGCAACCAAAATGTCTTTTTCATACCTTTGACCTCCTTGTTAAAAATCCTAAAATGCAAAAAGCAAAGTATCCTAAAATATCCATTGCCACAATAGTGGACCCTACAGGCGTCCCTGCCACAATTGAAACCATAATTCCAAACAGGGCGCAAAACACTGACAAAACCACAGAGCAAATTGAGACTGCCAAGAAGCTCTTGAACACCCTCATAGCAGACAATGCAGGGAAGACCACCAATGCAGAAATCAACAAAGCTCCTACAAGATTCATTGCAAGCACAATTACAACAGCGATTATTCCGGCAAAAACCAAGTTGTACGCTTTTGCATTGACTCCCGTTGCAGTCGAAAAATCCTCGTCAAAAGTGACAGCAAATATCTTGTTGTAAAAGAATACAAAAACAGCAAGCACCAGCACGGACAAAATAGAGCTGAGCATTACTTCATCTTGAGTCAATGTCAATATTTTTGTTGACCCAAACAGCGTTGAGCAAACGTCCCCAGACAAGTTGGATGACTTGGAAAAAAGGTTCATTACTAGATACCCTATAGCAAGCGTCCCTACAGACACCATCGCAACAGATGCGTCCCCTTTTACCTTGGAATTCTGCCCAGGGCTCAACAGCAATATTGCGCTTATGATTGTCACAGGCAAAACCAAAACAAGATTATTAGCCAGCCCCATTGCTGTTGCTACTGCCATTGCCCCGAAAGCGACATGGGAAAGCCCATCTCCAATGAAGGAAAACCGTTTTAACACAAGAGTCACCCCCAACAAGGATGAGCATAGCGCAATTAGGACACCCACAGCCAAAGCGTAGCGCACAAATGGGAACTGGCAGTAGAGTAGCAATTTCTCAATTATTTCAACCATTTATCAACCTCCGGTTTGGCAAACATGCTGCCGCTTCTATTTTTCAAATAGTCTTCTTTGCTTCCAAAGAACAAGCAAGAGCCGCCGCCAAGATGCAAAATGTGCGACGCATATTCCAATGCTGCAGCAATGTCGTGGGAAATCATAATAACAGTGATCCCCTCGCTATTCAGGCTTGAGATCAAACTATACATGCTCAACGAGGCACTAGGGTCCAAACCTGCCGCAGGCTCGTCCAACAACAAGATTTTTTGGGTTGCGCAAAGAGCCCTTGCCAATAAAACCCTTTGCTGCTGGCCTCCCGAGAGCTCGCGGTAGCAGCGCTTTGCCAGCGAAGAGATTCCAAGCCGATCCATATTGTCTTCAGCCATTTGCTTTTCAGTTTTGTTGTAGAATGGCCTCCATCCGCAACGGTTCAAACACCCTGAGCGGACAACTTCCCTTACAGACGCTGGAAAGTCTTTTTGGACAATGTTTTGTTGCGGAAGGTATCCTATCTCATTGGCCTTCAGCCCATCCCCCAGTATGATTTGCCCGGAAACTGGTGTGTTTAGCATCAAGATAGTTTTCATCAAAGTGCTTTTGCCGGAGCCGTTTTCACCTAATATACATAAATAGTCCCCTTCGCTGGCAGAGAAGGAAAGGTCGGTAATTACAACATTTCCTTCATACCCAAGAACTATGTCTTGGCATTCAAGCTGTGGCATTTACATCCCCTTTCTTCCATTTATTTTCGTAGACATCAAAATTCTGCCCTATTTCTGAAATGCGCTTGGATCCATTTTCAACACCATTGCGTGATATTGGTTGGATAGCTTTTAAAAAATGTATCTGTTGGCTGCTATGCAGGGTATTGGCTTTGACAGTGTTTGCGATTGGTCGGCTAAATAGATGGGTATTGCGCAATGGCAGCCAAACATGCCCATCAGCTTCACCATGGCCACCCCCACCTTGTTGCCCTTCTTCCATCCCATCGACAATTTCTTCGATTTTAGCCCCATCGGCTAGCTTTAGCAACAGGCTTAAAACAACATCATCATTGTTTAGCGCGCTGTTAATTGCTTCTAAAACCAAACCACAGGACTCTGTCCAAGTGAAATTGAGCAAATCACAAGTGGAAATCCTTGCAGTGGCTCCTTCTTTATGATTACTTTTGTCCAGGTCAATACGATTGTCAAAAAAAAAGCCAAGATCGAAATTGTTTTTGTTGCAGCTTTGGATGGCTCTTGTCCAATCGTATTGTGGAAAACTTGTGAAGATTGCACTTGGTGTGTAAGATATGTAGCTATTATTGCAGTGTGCGAGCGCAAATTCATTACCATAACCTGGCAAAATGATAAAGGATAGAGTAATAGAAACTAAAACGATTGTTGTGGTCTCATTCATGAATTAATTAATCTCCTAGGATTTGTTTGAAAGAAATACAAAAAACACAACAAAAAAGCTAAGCGCCTTTTCATAGTGCCAAAGAGATTCAGTTATTCATTCTTGTTTTTAAGCTAGCAAGACCAAGAAAACTCCACTTGGTAAATGTGGTGTAAAAAATAGAAGCAGTTACCCACGCAAAAAGCAAACCTGCCAGTGCAATTGAGAACAATAAAGACATCGATTTTAGGAGTTTGAAAGTGGCTGACAAAACAGCACAAATCGCACAATTGTTGCATAGGCTTTTGTTGACGTGTTTGTGGTTATGGTGGGAGTATGCATACAATCCTGAAAGCAACAAGCCTGAAATTAGGAGGGAGCAGAAAAAAACTACAAAAACTTTTGTCAAAATTGTCCTGCTATTTGAGATGCTCATTTTGAAGGCTCCTTCCTTTCATTTTGTTGGGATGTGAAGAAATTGGTAAGCTCATCCTAAAGATTAGCATATATAGAGTGTTATTGCAAGCAGTCAGAAGCTTGTGTGCATTTAGTTATTGACTGGCGAATTGCCTTGCTACCATTAAGAATGGCTGTGAAACATTTTGATCGCTAGCATTTGGTACTGAAGAGAAAAGAATGGAGCGATGTAAACAAAAAGCTTGCTGGGCTTTTATAGAGTCAATGGAGGTCTTGATTGGACTATTCGCCAAGAAATCTTGTCAGGCATATCTGATTCGAAAGCATACGAAAATCTAAAATCCAAGCTTCAATCTTTTGACGACCTGCCAATCACTACTAGAGATTATGAAAAAGCAGGAGAATTTTTTAAAATCTACCGTAAAAGGTGTACAGAGAGCCCCACGCTGATTTTCAGATATGCGCAGTTGCCCAAAGTAATTACTTTCTTATCTTTGCTGCAGATAAGGATTTTGCGTACGTTCCTATTCAACTGTTTAAGTTGAAGTTGCATGAAATTATTCACGGCAATTCTAACAATTTCTGACAATGAAAACCAATTAGTAAACTACGGCGCACACTATTACCAGTAGTCAATCGAATTGGATCGGCAGGTATTATGGTTATATCCTGCGGCTCTTTGTCTGCCACAGTGAACGAAACGGTTTAGAGCTAGTGTTTGTGGCAATGCACACGATACTGTTATTAAGTTCGATTTTTTTGGAGGTATGAGCCTGTTTGGCAAATTGAGAGATGCGCCACAGATTTATCTGCCGATGATTGGCGGCTTAGAGGCTGTTTAATATGTCCATAAATGTCGATAAATGGTATAATAACGCTAAAAAGGCTGTTTACCATTATATGAGAAATAAATATCCAAGCGACATAACTAGAGACCAATTCGAGATTATCAAGCCCTTTTTAGAGTCAGCCGC
>WRIE01000078.1 GCA_009782875.1 Eubacteriaceae bacterium
CCTAACCCTTGGGCTTCTTTAGCTAAATATATTCTTTTTTGTCTTTCGTCCAGTATTGGTAACATTGTCATTATTCTATCAGCAATTACATCACTCATTCCATAACCTCTTTACTCTGTTTATTGCATACCATTTCTGCTTCAATTGTTCAAGTTATTTTTTGACAGTTCCTTATAACTGCTTAGTGTTTGGGGCATTTACAATCATTCAATTAGGAACAGTGCATTTTTACAATATTGATTCAGTATTGCATATGGTTGTTAGAACTCAATTCGTTGTTGCATTTTTTGATCGTATTATGTAGAATTGCTATAAGAGGCTGGGCATTCGAATTTGCATGCAGAATGTCATGGATAACATGTTTTTTCTTAAACCTTCGATTGTAATTTGTATAACTAGATACATGAGTCTTGGGCATCTAAGATACATATGCATATTTTCAACCCTGCCTTAACAAGAGCCGTAAAAGACCAGGGCCTGTGCAGGCAAATGCTCGCGGGAGCTCGATACTGTCCAGGCAAAAAAGAAAACAAGAAAGAGAGGAACGTGGCTTGGTTAGTTTTTTAATAACACTCGCATGTATCATCACAGTCATCATTTTAATCGGAAGGGGTTACATTAACCTTTTTGTCTTCCTATTTATGGGAATGATGCTGGCATTAGGCCTGACGATTGCGCAAGGCGCTACGCTATCAGCTGCAAGCTCAGGAAACAAGTGGATTGATATTTTCGAGCTTATCAAAGATTCTTTCATCTCAACCCTTACTGGCACAGGCATGTCGATTCTGCCAATTTACGCTTATGCCACTTACATGGACAAAATACAAGCGTCGCCGGTTCTGGGCAACATAATTGCAAAGCCAATCATGGCGGCAAAAAACCCCTACTTTGTAGGAATTTTCTTTGGTGTTTTCGTAATAGGCTTTATGAGGGTTGCTATCGTTTCTGCTTTTGCTGTAATGGCATTGTTCATGAGCACTTTGTATCCTGCGATACTGCGTGCTGGAATCAGCAGGGAGTCAGCCCTTTCAGCAATATTTGTCGGCACTTGTTTTGACTGGGGACCTGCCGACTTCGTCATTGCCCAACACATTTCTGGAGTTATTGCAGGAGATTTGGTGCCCGGTATTTCTGTCACAAACTTCTTCATCGAAGGCTCACTGCGGGTTATCCCATCTTCACTGATAATCACATCTTTGCTCAGCGGCTTTATTTGCCAATTCGCTGATAAGAAGATGGGTTATGTCTTTGGAAGCCACCGGCCTCAAGAAGAAGAGCCTAAGGACGTTGTTGAGGAGGTCAAAAAACCTGGGATTTATGCAATTTTCCCGCTTCTCCCGCTAGTCTTCATTTTGATGTTCAGCCCCATATTCCCTCTAGGGATAAATATAAGCGTACTTACAGCTGTTCTGCTTTCACTGATCATAGTGCTGGTCATTGAATTCTTTGTCAAAAAAGACCTTAAAGCCCGTGTCGGCGATCTTAGGGACGGTTGGATTGCAGGACTGGGAGCCGGCTTGACAGCAGTTGTGTCAACACAAATCGCCACACAGTTCTTCACCGGAATGCTCAACAGGCTTAATGGCTTCCAGTACCTCGTGGACTTGATTAAAGCTTCCGGGCTCAGCGGATTGCTTTTGACCTTTGTATTCTCTGCAGCTATGTTTGTAATGTGTTTCTTGCAGGGAGGCGGCGGTGTTGTTGGCCAATCACTCGCACCAATGGTGCCAGGCATCGCAGAATCAATGGGTGTCTCATATTATGCATTGGCTGTGCCAATCGCTTTTGCTGGAGGTTTCAGATGCATAAACATTGGTCCAGCTGCACACATGCAGTATATAGTCAAAACCGGAGAAACGACACCAGGCGAAATATTAAAACGCACTATACCAATGGCGGCAATCATGTATACGGCAACCCTTGTGCTGTCATTGATAATACTACGCTAGAAATTGAACCGGTCATATATATAAATACTCACACTTTTTATACATAGAAAACATGGCATAGCTAGCGCTTTTACGTGCTAGTTATGTTTGTGTTATAAGCTAGCAAACTAATGATATAAAAAATGCTTATGATTAGGCAGGCTGCAGGAACCTGCTAATTATCGAAACAGGCCCGCCAAATTTGGCAAGCCCGTTTGTAGTTTGCTGCTCATTCTGTGATAGCGATATATTGGATAGACGTGGCGACGGCATTGTCAGTTAATATCAGCAAGATAGTGTCTTTTTGCTCAATTGTATAACTGGGTCCGGAGTAAGCACTAGCTTCCTCATATGCGCTTTTTATCGCTTCCACATTTGAGCCGATTGCAATGCCCTCTGGGGTAGAAATTGTGTCATCCATCAGAACTACTGAGTTAATATAGTCCACACCATTAAGTGTGTAGGTCACAACATCAAACCCCGAATAGGAATAGGTCTTGTCCAACCCCTCGAAAGCACAGCTGGGCGCCTCGTAATAAGCGTTGTGCTCGCCTATGGCTTCAAGAATTGGGCCAGCTTTTGCTTTCATTGTAATTGTTGTGCCTTTGTAGACAAACTCATACTTGTCCGCTTGGGCTTCACCAGTATTTTGAATCTGGGAGCCGGAATGGTCTTTTGAATCCCCGCTGCTGCATCCGGCAATGGAAAGAACCAACACAAGCGAAAACATTGTCAATACAATTCTTCTTATCATTTTCCACCTTATGTATGATTAATAGTATCTGTTCAAAGTGCCATCATCCAATAGGATTTTCTCTTGGACAGCCTTCATCCAAGTATAGTATGCCCACTTGTCATGCCATACTTTGGCTACTTCCTGGCTATACCTGTAATCATGCAGGTCAAAGTGTTCTTTTAAAAGGGCTCCGAACCAGACAGAAAGCTTCTCCGCCCCTGACAGGTTCAAATGCATTCCTGCATCATATGTGTCTTTTTCATAGTCAATGCCTGTTTCCCTCTGGAATTCCAAGGTATTTACATACATAATACCATTTTTGTCTGCATACTCTTTTATTTGTGTATCCCATTCTGGATACCAGGCTGGGTGAATCGATGGAGACTTGACCAAAACAAATTCAATTCCGTTTGATATACATAGCTCCGCCATTTTGTCCAAGTACTCCCATGCCTTGTCCTCAAACGAGTAGTCGGCAAGAGGCGGCGGGGTGGGCACGTTCATGGCAGGTTTTGTATCAACGCGCATTACATACCCGTTGTGGGAAAGCCTTTGAGTTCCAAATATGTTTAAATCCTCGAAGCACAGCTCGCTCCACCTGGAGTGGAATCGTAGAATTGGAAAAATGTAAGTGACAAGCTCCTCTTCATCTGTCATTGAATTAATGGCGGATTCGATTTTTGATTTGGAAAACCTCATCCCGTCTATTGCAAGCCTGTTGTAGGCTTCATTTTGCGGCTTCCCATATTTCATCGCCAAAACGTTAAAAACAACCACTTTTGGCGTCTCATACCTTAACGCGTCCTCCAACAAATAGTATGAGTGCCAGATTAGCTGTTGTGGGCTTCCTCTTATGTAGCTTGTGATTCCATACTCTACCCAAAGGCGTACCGTGGAAAAATTTGAATACACCTCACAGTCACCTAAAAACATGACTTCATTGCCACCCGCTGAATCATAATACTCTGCGACAAGGCGCCCTTCGACATTTTCAGACACATACTTGGGCACCACAATGCATTGGAGAACCCAAAAACTTGATGCGAACAGAAACAAGGGGAGGATAATCCTCAATATTCTTTTCATAAACTAAAACCTATTGTATATGAATTGGTTGGCATCAAAACCTATCCCATACGCGCCAAGGAGTATTATTGAGGCTAATGCAAGCCAAACAACCGAATATCGCAAAACAGTGGGCTTGGCAGCCAACAGTTCTCGAACACTCCCCTTCTCTTGGAGCAAACTGACCGAGACCATAACAATGCAACCAAGCGCCACAGCAACAAAATCCGCTTCAGACAAGCCAAGCTCCAACAGCGAGCCATTAAAAAGCACAGACCAATTGCTCGCTGTAAAAACTGATGCTACCTGACGAAAGGTCAATGGGACATTTTGATAGCAATCAAGCACCCGGATAAACCCCATAATCCAAAAAGTGCGTACAATTTGCAAAAAATCGTATGCCCTTGTGTTGGAAAAGGGATATTTTTCATGGAATTTTTTATAGGCAGGCTCCATCTCCTGGGACACAATTATCACCAAGCAGTTTAATAGCCCCCAGACCACAAAATTCCAAGCAGCCCCATGCCAAATTCCTGTAGCAGCCCATACAACAATGCTTGTCAAGTATACAGGGATCCGCCTGCCAATCTTCTGGCCAAAGGTTGACCGGGATTTGCTTGAGATCCGCTGCATCGCTTTAGACACTGACACCGGATAGAAAACATAGTCTTTAAACCATGCACCCATCGTAATATGCCAACGCCTCCAATACTCTGCCGCATTTTTCGAGAAAAATGGACGCGCAAAGTTTTCTGCCACAACAACCCCAAACATTTCTGCTGCGCCGATAGCAATATCAATTCCTCCGGTGAAATCAGAATAAAGTTGTATAGCATAGAAAAACACCAACAGAACCACATATGCGCCCCGGTATGCTGCAGGGTCAAGTATCAGGCTCCTGACTAGGATTACTAGCCTGTCGGCAACAACAAGTTTCTTGAAAAAACCCCAGAGCACACGCTGGAACCCAAAAGCGGCTTGTTTTGGTTCGAACTTATGTTCTGAAAGTAATGTCCCGGACAATTCCCCAAACCTGCTTATAGGCCCTTGAACCAATTGGGGAAAAAATGACACGAACAGCATGAGCTTCAACGGGTTGCGCTCAGCCCTCGTTTTTTCCCAGTACACATCGGCTGCGTAACCTACACTCTGGAATGTGTAAAAAGAGATGCCCATAGGCAGTATAAAGCGGTAGGGCACAAAATTGGAGCCAATAATGCTGTTTACGTTGTTGATAACAAAACTTGTATACTTGATCACTGCCAAAATCCCCAAAACTGTAGCAAGCGAAGCAGCAAGGAAAGTTTTTGCCTTAGCTTTGGCTTGCGCCTTGATTTGCCGCTGCTCGTCTTTGGAAAACAGCTGCTGGTTGGCTGATATCTCCTCATCTCTAGCATCGTACTGGTCTTGTATCTTGATGCCTGCGGTGTATACCACAGCAGCTACAACCAAGATAAAAATGAAGGAATACCAGCCTGCATGAGCATAAAAGACAAGGCTGCCAACTAGCAATAGCAGCCATTGGGTTTTCTTCGGCAACAGGTAATACAATACATAAAGCACAGCCAAAAATGCTACAAAACTATATGAAATAAACGACATGCTTCAATCCTATTGTTTTTGCAGCTTGCAGCTTGCTTACTCATTTTGCAAGCGGGAGACAAGCTCCCATAAGGCTTGGGCAGAATTGAAATTTTCCGGCACAATGTCGCCAGCTGATATAGACACCTCAAATTCTTCATTCAAATCTGCCACTAGCGAAATAATGTCAAATGAGTCTATGATTCCATCATCAATAAGAGAGGCGCAATTGTAAAAATCCACATCAGGGTGCATCTGTGCCAACATCAAAACAAGTTTTTCCATTACAGCTTGTCTCCTTTTGCATAAGTGTCTTTTATCAAGTTCCTGTCTATCTTTCCATTAAGGGTGAAAGGCAAAGCGCCAAGCTTGTATACAGAGTGGGGCAACATGTAACGCGGCAACCGCTCTTTTAGCTCTTCTTGTAGGAATGGCGCTTCGACAGCCCCGGAATAACACAAAATAATGCGGCTATTGGCATCATCGAAAACACAGCATGCGATTTCAACGCCATCGGTGGCATTGCAGACAGCTTCTATCTCTCCAAGCTCAATTCGCCTGCCCATATGTTTAATTTGGTAGTCTTTGCGGGAGACATAGACCAGTTCTCCGCGCTCGTTAACATACGCCAAGTCCCCCGTCTTGTATACTGTTTCAGGATACAAGTTATTCAAGGGGTTTTGCACATAGGCTTGCTCTGTCCTATCAGGATCTCTGAAATAGCCAAGGGTAACGGCTGTTCCCCTGATATAAATCTCACCAGCCTCTCCAGCTTTAGCCAATTGGCCGTCTTCGCCAATGAGCATTATGCCAGTGTTGGGGAAAGGCTTGCCAATAGGGATGGGCTCGGTGTCCTCAAAATCCCGGTCTACCCTATAGTAGCAACTCATGCCTGTAGCTTCAGTTGGGCCATACAGGTTTGTGAACGTTGCATTTGGCAAAGCTTCGCGCCATCTGTGAAACTGTTTGATAGGGAACACCTCACTGCCAAACGCAACAGTGTGCAGATACTCTGGCTTGAGAACATCAAACGCTCCCATGCCGGAAACCAGCGACAGGGCTGATGCGACCCAACAAATTGTATTTATTTTATACTCGTTTAAGAACTCTATGAGCTTCACAGGAAAACTGAATAGATGTTTTGGTATGAGGACTGTGCAAGCCCCAAACTTTATTGTGGGATAAAGCTCTTTCAAGCACGCATCAAAACATAGTGGGGACTGGTTGCCAAAAACCGTGTTCCCTCCAAATTCGAGAGCATCCGATAGCGTCTCAATATAGTCGATTACTGACCGGTGGCATGCTGCTATGCCTTTAGGGATGCCTGTTGACCCAGACGTAAAGACAATATATATCGGGTCAATATCCAATGTGGTTTCCCGTACATTTGCCAGGGCGCTTTCATCTGCTTTAAAATTCGATACTTCGCTATACAAGCTAATTTCACAGCCGGAAACACCTTCGGCAAGTTGCATGGTGACTTCATCACAGATCATAAACCTTGGTTTGAGCACATCTAACACCAGCTTTATCCTATGTTGGGGCATTTCCTCGTCAATAGGCACATAGTAGCACCCGCTGTAGAGAACGCCAAAAAAAGCGGCGATCATTTGCGGCGACTTGTTCATAAAAACTGCAACAGGCTCACAGCAATAACCGCTATTAATTAGGAAACTGCCAATACAGCGTGCACTACTGTATACTTGGCTAAAGGTCATTGCTGTCGAATCGTTTTGGAAAGCAGTTTTTTCTGGAACCCGCAGTACAGTTTCCTCAAGATACTCAAGAACGTTATTCATAAGATCCTGGCGTATTAAAACCTGCTTTGGCAGCAGGATGAATGCGCCTCCTCCTTATTATAAGTCAAGTGGGCAATAGTGAATACCCATGTCCAAGCCACAGTCCGCTAGCATAAAACCTGCTTCGAAATTATCTATTGGTTGTCAGGTTGTCGCGCCGCCCCTCATGCAAGGGCTGCTAACGATCCGCTTTGGGCTGCAAATTAGCAGGTATCAACGGGTTGCAATATTTACCCAAAAGATGAAGCGCGCTGTCGCATAGGCAATTCGACAAGAGTTGCCGCCAAATTTTGAGCGAAAACCCTTCCTCCTAACAGCAGCCAAGCGAACAGAATTTTAAGCCTTTCAGCTAATTGATGGACTCATCTAGATTGCTGGGCTCACCAGGATATCGTGATTCTTCAGGAGTTGATGGATACAGGCTTGAATCCATCTTGTAGTACCCGCGGAAATCCATTGAGAACTGTTCAAGCTCCTCATCTGTCCTCAAGAAACAAAGCCAGTCTCCATTATATGCTCTGCTGCGGGGGGTGGAGTCGATATGCCACCAAGCGTCCTCCACATACACCAAACTCCAATAATGGCTGGTTCTTCCATCAATACGCTCCACATCAATAGTTTTAAAACCTGCCCTCTCCATCATTGCTTTAAGGACAGAGTAGCATGTAAAGCAATCGCCATTGCGGTTGGTAAACCCATTGATTGCCTCATTGATAAAACTTTCCTTGTCTGAATGGCCAGTATATAAAATTGACTCCCTTACCCAAGTGTGTATAGCTTCCAATTTTTCCACATCAGACATGCTATTATTAATCAGAATGGCTAGCTGATTGTCGCACAATAAATTGAGCTGCTCGAGATTTTCGAATCCAAATGGCTTTGGAGCAACTGTAATGCTAGCATGGGCAAAAGTGGTGTTTTTTGATGTGTCTGTTGCTTTGTAAACCACAGGATATGTGCCGAGCTCTTTCAGGTTGACCAGTGATGTGTCAACTTCAATATCAATTTCCTCGCCTGAATCATCAGTTACTGCAATTCCAAATTTATAGGCAACCGGCTCTCCAAGCCATACAGTCAAATCATGCACACCATGAATCACAGGAGGTGTCGTATCGATGTACACCTCCAACACACTTTCAAAAAGTGATACGTTTCCTCCAGCGTCAACCAATGACAGGGCGACTGTTTGCCGCCCAACAACCCCAAATCGAGGTTCTTGTATGAAAGCTGCTTCAACTTTTGTAGCGTCTTGTATCGACTCAAAAAAATCCTCTGGCTTGGCTTTGTTTGTTGATGCGATTCTCACTTGTTTTTCGACTGCTTTTGGCGGGGTTGTGTCAACGACTGTTATTACTGACACGACTTTTTTTCCCCCCAAGGTAATTATTGCAGGGTACTTGCCGAGCTCATTCACCGGAATAGCCCTTAAGTCGGTCAGCATGGCTGCATCCGGGTTAGTAGTGAAGTCTGCCAAACTCAGCGCTGTTCCCGCCTCAATGGTGATTGAGCGGTGAATACGGTTTTTTATGTATTTTGTAACTATTTTGTTTGCAGAATTGATGGCAACCATTGCCAAAACAAAGAAAAGTATTATACTTGCTAACCGGTTTGGGTTCTTTAGTTTTAGCCGCTTTCTGCCAAGCTCTGAAGACGCAGCGGTAGTTTGTAAAATATCCACAGCATCAACCTCCTTCGAAAAAAATGCAAGCCTCTACCAAATCTTGTCGAAGAACAGCAACAGCAACCTGTTGCTATGCAACATATTTTATCACGATTTAACATAATTAGGCATATCAATATCTATTATTGTCACAATGGAATTTGGCTTGATGCCGCATAAAAAAATGTACTAGCGCCAAATTAAACCAGATCATGGGCAGTAGATTCTATATCTGCTCCTTATATTCAGAATTGTAGCGATATTTAGAATAAAGGAGCAAACAAGTGTAGTACAGCATCCAAAATCCGGCCAAAGAAACTTGTGCCCACTCTAGTGGAAAGCACTTCCTTCGACTGCGCCATTGTTTGCAAGCTGTCTTCCCTAATTTCAGTAATTGTAGAAACATCCAACAGCAGGGCAGCGCACTCAAAATGCAGATATAAACTTCTATAATCCAAGTTTACTGTGCCTACAACAGCTGTGCAATCATCAGAAACAAAACTTTTTGCATGGAGGAAGCCTGGGGAATACTCGAATATACGCACTCCCGCCTCCAGCAAGTACCGATAGTAAGTGCGGGTCAACCGGTAGACAATCTTTTTGTCAGGTATTCCCGGTGTAACAATGCGCACGTCAACACCCCTTTTCGCAGCCATTTGGATTGCATAGATCATTTTTTCGCTAATTACAAGGTAAGGGGTGAAAATATACACATATTTTTCTGCCCTGTTAAGAATATCTATGTATATGTTCTCTGCCAGCCTTTCGCCACCAAGAGGGGAATCCCCAAAAGGCAAGACAAATCCGTCTTTAGCAAAGCATGGGGTTTTCGCACATTCGAATTTGTATGAAACATAATCGTTGATTCTGTTTGCTGGGCGGCTAAAAGCATTCCAAGTCTCTATGAACATAAGTGTATAGCTCCAAACAGCTTCGCCTCTGAGCCTGATCCCAGTGTCTTTCCAAACTCCAAAGCGCTCATAGATATTAATATACTCATCGGCAATGTTCAGCCCGCCATTATAGGCGGTGTGCCCATCAATAACCACAATTTTTCGGTGGTTTCGGTTATTCATGAACAGCGACATAAAGGGGACAATTGGGCTGAACCTTACTAGTTTAATGTTTTTTGCCCGCAGACTGTCAGCATATTGCCTTGTAAACAGCTTCAATGAGCCTAAATCATCAAAGATAATCCGGACATCCACTCCGGAAGCAGCCTTTTTTTCTATCACATCGAGTATTGCATCCCACATCTGGCCTGCTGCAATTATAAAAAATTCGATAAAAATAAAGTGCTTTGCAGCCATGAGAGAATCAAGCATATCTTCAAACATCAATTCTCCCATGGGATAGTACTTGGTTTCAGTATTGCCATAGGCGTAGTATGACGAGGCATTTCGGATGTAGCGCAAACTTCCGGCTGCTCTGCCTCTTTGGATATCATCGTCTGCCAAGGGGATATCGCTCTCCTGCAACAGTTTGGAAATCAGAGCGTGCTCCTCCATTTGTGAAGCTATGCGCTTTGTAGGATGTTTATTGCCAAACAAGAGATATAAAATCCCACCTGAAATTGGCAAACCCATGATAATTATGATCCATGTCACCTTAAAAGCAGCAGCTTCATCTTTTTGAATCAATGCAAGAACAATGAGGATGCTCACAATATAGCTGGATATTGTAATCACTGGCAAGTAGGTAACTATTTTATTTAGCAAGACAGCAAAAATCGCGATTTGCATACCTAGCAGCAGGACTGTAATACTCAATCTTGAAATAGCTTTCTTTATGATCACGTCTATTATGTCTCCTGTGCAACGAAGTTAAGGTCTTCAGCTAGTAATTCAATCTTATCTTACAACAAAAACCGGTATGCTAAAACAATAAAAGAGCTTTGGATGCTAGTTATTATTAGAAGCGCAACCAAAGCTCATTGTTATTACTATCTTAGTCTAATAATCCATGCCTTTTGAGGACAGAATGCATGAGTAATCGCTATAGGTTCCAAGAGAACACAACCACATTAAGCTAACATGGCATTGTTGCTCTGTTGGAATGACAATTATGTTTGAATTTCACCAATCGGCGCATTCACTGATTTACGACATCACAAGGACTTATAATTGAAAAGTGCAAATCCTTGTGTTTAAACTTAAATTGTCAGCATTGCCTTTTTTTCCATACAACCTTTGAATCTACAATTGTTGTTGGCTCAATTTACTCATTTGTGTCCTATTTTTTTCGTGTCACAACCACATTTTTTGTCTTTGCAGTTGCTTCCAGTGCAGTTTGTGCATTTACATAGCTTAGTGTTGCATTTTCCACATTTGCATTTCTTATTACTTTTACATTTGGTGCCTTTGCAGTTTATATCTACACAGTCTGAGCCGTTGCAATTTTTGCATTGACATTTCTTGGTGTCACATCCAATACACGTGCACTTCTTGCAATTGCATTTTTCGCCGTTGCAGTTTGTGCCGTCGCAACCTTTGCAGTTGCAGTTGCCGCCACAGCCTATGCATTTGCACTTCTTGCAGTCGCAGTTTTTGCCATTGCAGTTTGTGCCGTCGCAGCCTTTGCAGCTGCAGCCGCTGTCGCAGCCGACGCAGTTGCACTTCTTGCAGTCGCAGTTTTTGCCATTGCAGTTTGTGCCGTCGCAGCCCTTGCAGCTGCAGCCACCGTCGCAGCCGCCGCAGTTGCATTTATGCTTGCAGTCGCAGTTTTTGCTGTTGCAGTTTGTGCCGTCGCAGCCCTTGCAGCTGCAGTCTCCGTCACAATCATCACAGTTGCATTTATGCTTGCAGTCGCAGTTTTTGCCGTTGCAGTTTGTGCCGTCGCAGCCCTTGCAGTTGCAGTCTCCGTCACAGTCATCACAGTTGCATTTCTTGCAGTCGCAGTTTTTGCCGTTGCAGTTTGTGCCGTCGCAGCCCTTGCAGTTGCAGTCTCCGTCACAGCCGCCGCAGTTGCATTTCTTGCAGTCGCA
>WRIE01000079.1 GCA_009782875.1 Eubacteriaceae bacterium
CTGCCCATACATTATCTTCCGGCGATATTTTGGGATAAACACAATATGGTAGATGCAATTCCACTTGGTATGTGATAAGCTTTGGTTGTCCATTATGGATGTCCTCCTCTGATTTTGGCTTTGTTTTGCGATGCCATTGTCAATTCTATCAGAGGAGGACTTGTTATCATATGTATCGCTTCCGCTTATCTATTCTCCCGCGCCTAGCGCGGGGCTTAATCTTGAGTTAAGTGTTTTTTTCCTCATATTCTCAATATAAGCACAAGCGCCAAGGGGTTTTGTGACAGGCCTAAATTCCAAATGCCTTAACTTAAACAGATAAAGAACAGGTTATTTTAAGGTTTCTAACTTGATTTATTTGATCCTTTATGGCAAGATTAATAAATGGGCAAACAGAATCACAAACGTATTCCAGCGCTAAAATTCATACTTTCCCATTCCTCCGGCCAAAAGCGGTGGTTTTTTTTAGCTGTCTTGTTGCAGTTCATCTCGGTCAGCGCCAATGTGCTGCGGCCGCACATAATAAGGCTAGCCCTTGATTACGGCATAGCCGGCAAGGAGCTGGATGTCTGGGATCCTATCAAGCCTGCAATGCTGCGGCTCCTGGAGCCTTTGGAGCCGATCGGCAAATTGGCTGCCTTTGCAGTGGCGGCAGTGGTGGTCTCAATGCTTTCCTCGGCTTCCACATTCTGCTACCGGCTGTCAATATCTTGGGGCACAGAGCAATTTGCCAGAAATTTGAGGGAAAAGCTCTTCTCCCATATCCAGTCCCTCCCCTTCAAATGGCATTCAGAAAACCAGACAGGCGATATTATCCAACGGTGCACTTCTGATATGAATGTGCTCAGGTCGTTTTCTGCCAACCAGATGCTAGACTTGACCCGCACAATCCTAATGGTGGCAACCACCCTCCTTTCAATGTTGGCAATGAACATCCGGCTCACGCTGGTCACTTTGTTTTTCCTGCCGATAATTGGCGGTTATTCCGCGGTATTCCACAAGCTGATCGGAAACCGCTTCCAATCCGCGGAAGAGGCGGAGGGCGAGCTCACTGTTGTCGTCCAAGAAAACTTGACGGCAGTGAGGGTTGTGAGGGCGTTTGGCAGGGAGCGCCAAGAACTTGACAAGTTTGACGAGAAAAACAACACATATGCGGACCTTTGGCTCAAACTTGGCAGTGTCTTTGGAGTCCTGTGGGGGCTGGGGGACATGGTGACTGCGCTGTTGGTCTTTTTCACTGTTGTGGCTGGCTCATACTTGGCAGCTGGCGGCAGCCTTACTTTAGGCGAATTTATGGTGTTTATCAGCTATATACACACATTGGCTTGGCCGGTAAGGGCTATGGGCAGGACGTTGACGGAAGTCACCAAAGCAGGCGTCGCCTCCTTTAGGCTAAACGAGATATTGTCCCACCCGCCTGAAGACATGCGGGAAGGCATGGAAAAGCCTGGCTTGGATGTGGATATCCGATTTGAGGATGTCTCCTTCTCTTACGGGGAAAAGGAGGCATTGTCCAACTTGAGCTTCACTATACCCAAAGGCAAAGTGTTTGGGATTTTAGGTCCCACGGGATCAGGGAAATCTACTATCACGTATCTGTTGAATGGTTTGTATGACCTTGAAATTGGCAAAGGCAACATCTACTTTGGAGACTATGAGATCCGCCAGATCTCAAGGGAGCACTTGAGGCGAAATGTCGGCCTTGTGCTCCAAGAGCCGTTTTTGTTCTCCAGGTCAATCAAAGACAACATATCTATAGCAAAACCTGGGGCGCAGCTGGATGAAATCAGGGATGCCGCAGGGATAGCAAGCATCGACGGCTCAATAAACTCTTTCGCCAAAGGATATGAGACCCTTGTCGGCGAAAGGGGCGTGACCTTGTCAGGAGGCCAAAAACAGAGGGTTGCGATCGCCAGGACTATTTTGCTTGGCTCCCCAATTTTGGTATTTGACGACTCTTTGAGCGCAGTGGATTTGGAGACAGACAAAAAGATAAGGCTGGCTATAGCCGAGAGGGCGAAAGGCACAACAGTCATCTTGATAAGCCACCGGATCAACACCTTGATGGGCTCCGACCTGGTAATGACCTTGGAAAATGGCAAGATTAGCGATATCGGCACCCACTACGAGCTCAAAGAGCGTGAAGGGCTTTATAAACGCATATATGACTTGCAAGCTGATTATTCGGACCAAGGGGGTAGCCAGGCAAATGAATGAAGATTTCTTAGAGGGATTTGACGCCCAAACAACATTCAACTTCAAAATTTGGAAAAAGCTGGCCGTTTACTTCAAGCCCTATTATCCAAGAATCAGAAACTCGATTTTGATGATGTCTTTGGTTTGCGTAATCGATGTCGCTTTTCCAATCCTGATGAAGTTTGCGGTAGACAACTTTATCTCTGCTGGCGACCTGTCGATGATGCTCCCCTACTGCGCCGGGTATTTGTTCCTTGTGGCTATCCAGACATGGACTACTTTCTATATGACGAAAAACTCCATGAGCATTGAGATGCTTCTGGGAAAAGACTTGAAAAGGGCTAGTTTCGTGCATCTGCAAGAATTAGGGCTGTCATACTACAACCAAAACGCTGTGGGGTGGCTCCTTGCCAGGGTAATGAGCGACACTGAAAGGATTACTAGCGTAATAGCCTGGGCACTGACCGAGCTGTTCTGGTCAATGGCATATATCGTGTTCTCCTTGGGGGCGATGATGCTGATGGATTGGAGACTGGGCGCCATGCTGGCGCTTTTGATGCCTGTGCTAGTGTTTGCCACATCTGCTTTTAGAAGAAAGCTTTTAGTTGCCAACCGCATTGAGCGCGCTGCCAACGCAAGGATAACAGCAGCTTACAATGAAGGCATCACAGGGGCAAAGACATCAAAAACACTGGTCATCGAAAAAGACAACAACGAGCAATTCAAAGAATACGCCAACGATTTGTACAAGGCGTCGTTCCGCAACACCCGCTCTAATGCGATTTTCCAGCCGTTGATCACTTTTGCTACAGCTTTGTCAATATCAACGGTATTGATGTACGGGGGGGCCAAGACGCTCTTTGGCGCTATGGAGATCGGCACTTTGTCTGTCTTCATCAGCTATGCCACGGCAACCTTGGAGCCGATACAGTGGTCTGTGCGGTTGCTGGCGAATTTTGTGTCTACACAGGCGAGCATCGAGAGGTTCAATTCGCTTATCGAGACAGAGCCGGACATTGTCGACACACCTGGCGTTGTTGAAAAATATGGGGACTTGTTTGAGCCGAAGAAGGAAAACTGGGAACCGATCAAAGGCAAAATCGAATTTCGCAATGTCACATTTAAATATCCTGACGGGGATGACATCGTCTTGGAGAATTTTAACCTTGTGGTGCCTGCAGGCAAAAATGTCGCCATTGTCGGCGAGACAGGGGCAGGCAAATCAACGCTGGCAAACTTGGCTTGCCGCTTCTACGAGCCGACTGAAGGGCAAGTGCTTATTGACGATGTCGACATAAGGGAACGCAGCCAGTTGTGGCTCCATTCCCAGCTAGGGTACGTCCTGCAAGACCCGTTGCTGTTTTCAGGAACCATTGAGGAGAATATACGGTTCGGAAAGCTGGACGCCACCCAAGAGGAAGTGGTAGCCGCAGCAAAGCTGGTCTATGCCGACTCAGTCGCTGAACGGCAAGAAGACGGCTACCAAACTGAGGTAGGCGAAGGGGGCAGCTTGCTCTCCACCGGCGAGAAGCAGCTGATCAGCCTTGCCAGGGCGGTTATTGCCGACCCGCCGATTATCATTTTGGACGAGGCCACAAGCAGCATCGACACCCATACAGAAAAGCTTATCCAAAACGCGATTTCCACCGTCCTCTCTGAGCGGACCAGCTTGGTTGTCGCCCACAGGCTCTCTACAATAAGGAATGCTGATTTTATCCTTGTCGTGTCTGCAGGCAAAATCATTGAGCAGGGCGCCCATAGCTCGCTTATGGAACAAAAAGGGGCGTACTACTCGCTATATAAAACACTTGAAATTGAGGATTCGATCGAGAAACAATTAAAATCATGATGTATACGATTGACGATGTAGAGGCTATGCTAGATGAAATATGCGAAGAGCTGCCTGCGGTGTTTTTCAAACATTTGAATGGCGGCGTGCTGCTGCTGGAAGAAGCCAAAACCAAGCGGGAGGGGTCAGGCTTGCTTTATGTGATGGGCCAGTACCACAACAACAACATGGGCAGGTATATATACATTTTTTACGGTTCTTTTGCCCGTTTGTACCCTGATGCGACAATGCGCGAGATAAGGGAAAACTTAAAGGATGTTTTGCTCCACGAATTTACTCACCATTTGGAATCCCTTGCGGGGATCAGGTCTCTGGAACAACAAGATGAACAGGACATGGAGCGCTTCAGGGAAATGCATCCATGAGGATAAGACTATTCGCACAAGCCATCTGATGGGGAATTATTGGTGGCTTGTTTTTTTATTGCTTGCCAGGCCAATACTCTAAATGTGTGTAAAACTCCCCGGCGATGTAAACATTTGATCCCCGGATATTCCTTAATGAGTTGTATGCGTTTGAGGCTGCAATGCCTGCCGCGTCAAAGTATGGCCGGTTCCACAGGTTTTCTTGGTGGGCGTAAGTCAGGTAGCTGTTGACATTGATTGGGGATTTATTGCTTTTTATATTTGTGCTGGCGGCGACAAAACCTCGCTGGTTTTCATAGCCCTCCGGATACACCCGGTAAACCACTTGCGCTGAGTAGAACTTGAGCAGCGGATACGATATTGGCACTGCTTGCACAAGCTTGCCGTCATTCAAGAGCGTTTGACGGTAAGTAACGCCGTCCTTCTCATAATAAGCAGCGCCTTGAGTGCTAGACATTTGGCGGCTTATATTAATTTCGATAGGATTTGTTGTTGTCGTGACCGAAAGCAAGTCGACATATGCCGCTTTAGGCGCTTCCAGCCAACGGTAGTAAAACAGGGTGCGGACCCACCCATCTGGCATTGCCCCGACAAAACCGGTGATTTCAACCTGCCCTCCCCCGCTTGCAACATCTAGCCTACCTACACTTATTGAAGCGTCGTAAATGCCTTCATACAAAGCGATTTCCCAATCAGGCAAATCGCCAAGCACCTTTTCCGGCATTCCAAGATCCCTCATTGCCTCCCTTGTGGCAATGGCTATTGCTTCGCTGGAGGCAACCCCAGTATCCAGGATTGGCAGGGGATTGGGCTGGTTCACTTGCCGCAGGAGGGCAAAACCAATGATGGCTGTCACGCCAGCATAGGCGAGGGCCGCTATGGCGGATTTGGCATTCAAGCGGCTGGTTTTGGCAACCGGCCGGCCTAGCCGCATTGATCTATTCAGCTCGTTTACTGTCAACGGCAAAGCCGCGAAGACAAACACGCTGTAAACAAATATTGGAATAGCAAAACCAGGGATGTCAAAGCAAAAACCTTGGAGGACAAATGAGGATGTGTACAAAACAAAACTTCCCCATAACCGGTTTGCGAGCTTAGGCTCGCCAAATTTGCTGGCAATATCCCCTAGGCCCATTAAAAGAAAGCAGATGTTGGCAAAAAGTAATGACATTGCCGCCAATGGCGCTGCCAAGCTGTACAGCCTATTTGGCGGCATAGCCCCCAGCCAAAACTCTGCGCTTTGAACGGCTAGTGAAAACAAACCTGCGATAAAGCCTAGGTTCAACAAGCTGTTCTCTCTATGCAGCATCCAGAGGGATGCTGCTATCAGCAGGCTTCCTGCCCATCTTGAGTAAGCTGCTGCTTCAAAAATGCTGACATGCATGTTGAAGCTTGCCAGGGCAAGGCCTGCGCTTGCCAATGCCAAAGCCAACCTAAACAACTTGGCATCCGATTCCTGCCCATACAATTGCCCTGTTTTTATCAAGCTGTCTTTTTCCCTGTCGCCTCTCTCCATTAGACCTCACCAACCCATTGTTTTTTATCACTGGCTGCTGTGCCTAGTATGCGCTTATAGTGCGCTGTTTACACGGATCTTCTGAAATGAAAACGACTTGAACAACGCATGGCAAGCCACTCTCCGCATTTTGGAAATTTCAAGTGTATGGCTAAGTCTCTAGGCAGGGTTCTCCAGAAGGAACTGGATGAACTCCTGCTCGCTGTTAGGCTCAGTGATTACAGGGACTGGCACCCCCTCGATCGAGACGATGTTTTCGCGGATGGCTTTCAGCGACTCAATAATGTAGCCGAAAGTGTACTTGCGCCCCCCCCAACCCCGTCTTGGCCATACAAGAGCTGGAGCCTTTGGCTCATGTGCCACATCAGGCAGCAGGCCAGTTGCCCTGGCAATCCCGACCGGGTTTTGCGGTGGGTTTGGATCTCCAAGTGTGCTCTTTTGTGCAATGTTTTCGCCATAACTGCCCTTAAAAAATGTATGTCATCATTATAGCATATATGGCTTAAAATATCAACGATATTCTCATAAATGTATGGCTGCATTTGAAATTCAAAATTACAGTTTTAGGCATAGTAAAGCCCAGAACTGTAATTTTGAACACAGAAGATCCGTTTACACTTATTATCTTGTTTTATGGCGATTTAGAGCGCCTCCTAATTAGCCGCAATGCTAAATGGACAATCCTTGGATCCGCAGGGATTTGCCCCATACTTTGGCTTTACAGAAATTGAAGTGGAATCCCTATGTGCCAGCTACAATGTTGACATTGAGGAGATGCGCTCCTGGTTTGACGGGTATCGTTTGGCAAACTACGACCATTTGAGCCATCAGAATAGATTCCGTTTAGTGCATTTTTTATTAGAATTTAATTAAACAGGTACGCTTAATAACCTACGAATAGTCTAAAGCGAATTACTATCGATTATGTATTAATACCAAACATACTCTCAATTGCCCCAAGGTTTCCCGCAATTTGAAAGATGTTTTAAATAGTGTTGTTTTATTGCAGCCTTATGGTGTGTGTAATAGAAATTAGAACTAAATAATCTTATACTGGTGTCTGCGAAATCTTGGCGTGACTTGGAAATAACGCTTGCTATTAATAATCGCATAAAAACCCCAAAAATGGATTTAAATTGAAATTATCAATAGAACCTGCTTGCCTTTTCTCCCTATATTGCAAAAGGAGATAATACCATTAATGCGGTGTGTTGCCTCTTTTTTCATAATTCTTTATCAATTTTCAACGTTGTTCTTGCTAAACAGCCATGTTGCAAAGTTTTGTGAAGGGATAACCACACTTGAATCCATTGGGCTTAAAATTGCGATGCTGGTTGACAGGATTATCACAGCGATGATTTTGCCGGGGTATTGCGGAAAGCTCACAGACATCGAGCGGAGGACAGGCTTGAGCCGAGAGGCATATGGCTCTTTGATGAGGGGCGAGAGCTGGGACGACAGCGCGCTGGGCGGCTATGCTGACGTTGTTGCGGCAGAAAAGGCGTTTGCGGATGCGAAATAGTCCGGTAGCTGGTGGTTGTGCCGCTGGACGACACCACAAACGCCAAAGAGCCGCCCAGCGCCGGGGCTACTAAGCCCACAGAGGACATGGGCTTCCACCACTCGCACAGAGACGGGAAAAAGGTGTACGGCTACCATGCTGTAGGAATGCTAATTGGCGCCAAGGATGGGGAATTTTTAGCCTTGGCTTCAGGATATACGACAAGACAAAGTCAAAAATTGAGCTCGCCCAAGAATTGGCTTCATGCTTGCCGGAGCCGAAACAGTTAGTTACGCGGTTTTCGACTCATGGTATGCAAGCAAGCACATAATCCAGGCATTTTGGGCGAAAGGCTATGAGGCAGGGTAAACGCATGAAATTTCGGGCACCTTTATAATGGTCCACTTCCAATATGACTTGCAGCAGATCTCGTTATAATTCGACAATATATGGTAACATATCCTATACAAGGAGATAATGACCATATGTTTAATTATTTTTGATTCAATACCAGACCCAAGGCAGCAAGGAAAAATTGAGCACAGTTTAGTTGAGATATTGGTAATGACAGTCTGCGCAGTCATCAGCAATTGCGAGTATTGGGAAGAAATCGCAGTCTTTTGCATTGCAAAAGAGGACTGGTTTGGTAAAGCTCGGTTTGGAGCTAAAAAATGGGGTTCCTTCACATGACACTTTCCAACGCGTGTTCCAAATAATTGACCTAAAAGAGTTCGAGGCATGCTTTGTTGCATGGACGCAGAGCGTTTTCAAGCTAACTGCAGGCGAGCTTGTGGGCATAGACGGGAAAACGCTCCGGGGCAGCAAAGGGAATGGCAAAAAAGCGATACATATGGTCAGCGCTTGGGCGGGCGGATGCGGAGTCGTTTTGGGGCAGACAAAAGGAGATGAAAAATCAAATGAAATTACAGCAATCCCGGAATTGCTGGACATACTTAATCTTAGGGGCTGTATTGTGAGCATCGACGCTATGGGCTGCCAAAAAGCGATTGCAGAAAAAATTGTAAATAAAGAGGCGGATTATGTCCTCGCATTGAAGGGAAACCAGGGGGCGTTGCATAGCGCTGTTGTCGAATACTTCGAAAATTCAGGCGGCCAGGCTTTCAGAAAACCAGTACAAACATTCTTTTGATGAAGGGCATGGGCGCAAAGAAGAGCGTTTTTATGAGCTTTGCACTGAGATTGTCTAGCTGCCCCAAACAGGGGAATGGGCCAATATACAATCAGTGGGATGGTGCGCAGCAGGGTAGAGAGGGATGGCTTGGCTGGAGGCTGCCTTCATCGCTTGGTTGAAGTGCCACAGCAAGTAGCAAGAGAGCATGCAGATGAACACGTGGCGCCTGATCCGGTCTATGGTTTTATGGCAAGCTGGATGTATTTCCAGCTGCACTGTCTTCATGTTGCGGAAATCCTGCTCCACATTGATGAGGGGCTTGTATGTCTGGACAAGCCCAGCCGCAGCCATCCTTTCCTTGGGCACATTGCTGCGGATTGTGTAGAGGCTGCCGAACCTCTCCGCGCTAGCGATCGACTCCTCGTTGCGGCTGAAGGCAATCTAGTTGCCCTCGATTTCCAGTTGAAGTATTTTTCCGTCTTGTATTTAACTGGAGAGTTGAAAGTTAACGCCCTTATAGCCCTATCTAGTTCCGCATAGGGGTCGTCATATCCTGCTTGCTCTCCCGAATTAATCGAATTATGTCTAAATTTGGCATCAGGGCAAACATGCGAAAAAGGATTTTTCCCATATAATGGGCTGTTGTAGCCTCTGAGGGGACGCTGTTTGTCCTGGTTCGAAGCCAGCGGAGGTTAGCTCCGTTGACCTCGCCGCTGAAGCGCAGAGAGCAAATCTGCAACAGCCCCAAGGCGATGCACGAAAGCATAACATAGCCGTTTATCGCCTTGAAAGCCGCAGCGACCCTGGCCTGGCTGCCCTCGTCTTCGACCTCCTCCAAAATGTCGTCCTTGGCTTTCCGGTATTTGTCAAGCTTTGGCGTGGAGCTGGACCAGAAGCGGTACGCGAGCCCGCCGACAACTTGCTTGAGCTCGCGGAAGCAACACTCGATTTTGAAACGGTACCCGTAGAGCCGGATAATCTGCCCAGGCGAAAGGCCCAAATTTGTGCTGGCAAATATGGATCTTGTGGAGCCGCCGGCAACCAGCACAAACCGCAGCTTCAGGTAGAGCTTTTTCCCCCAAAGCAGGTCGCGGCACAGGCAGGATATGCTTTTCTCTTTCCCGCACAGCGTGGCATTGGCGTGGACAAAGGAGTCTTTGCAGGTGTCAAACAGGCTTGCCAGCTTGACATTCTCCCCCTTTATGCGGGGCCTGCCCCTGCGGCTTTGGACCGGGTCCAAGTAGGCTACCTCGTTGCTCTTGGCGCGCACGACTATGCTGAGCAATGGCTTGCCAGCTTGCAGCTCTTCCCCAAGAAGGGCTTCCAAAGCGGGCACAGACAGGAGTAGCGGTCGAGCAGCAGGATGGATTTGCGCACCAGGCCTTTCGCCACGCGGCATGCGTCGCGCACGATCCTCACGGCATGGCTTTCAGCCACGCTTTCAGGGCCGGCCCATTTGGATGGCATCTTGTCGCCGTCATGGATGCGCATGGAAAGGGGCACGTAAAACATCTTGGACGCGTTGCCGGCCAAAACCCCGATTGCGCCGAACATGTGGCCAAATATGTATGCGCCCTTGGAATAGTTCTCCGACTCCTGGTGGAGCTTTTTCACGCAAGGCATTTTCTTTGCCTCTTTGGCTTGCTTCATCCCGTCGCCAACGAGTACTGGCATCCCGTCTTCAAAGAACAAGTGCCCGCACCAGGAGACAAGCCGGATCCAGCAAGACTCTAGCTTGTCAAGCGTCCAGGCTCTTGACCGGAAGAAGTGCAGGAGCGAATGGTAACAGGCGGGGTTGAGGTGCAGCTCGCGGACAACAGATGTCAGGCCCATGGAGTCGGAGCGCGCCATGAATCCGATTACAACCACTACAAACCACTTGTATGCGGCTGTGCGCGTAAAGCATTGTTTGAATGTTGAGAGGGCTTCGTTTAGCCAGGCTATCATAATTTCCCTATAGCCAATGCGCGGGATGTCTGGTATACTTTTCGCATAGCCCCCACGAATGGCGTGCCTCCTGTTTTGCTCAAAACAAGGATAACGCAAAATTCGTGTAAGGGCTACCATTTTTTAGAACTAATAACTCTCAAGTATTTAACAAAAACTTTTGTGGCCCTTTTCGCCAAGGTTGTACCGTCGGCTTTGCGCTTCAGGACTGCTTTTCCTCCAGCAAAGCCTCTGTCTTGGCGACCAGCGCATCCCTGGTTTTCTCTCCAATATCCCCCTGGCAGGGTTTCTTCCTAATATGTAGCGCACATCCGGGTAGGCACTGGCTGATAACAGCCCTCGCCCACAATTTTTGCGTTGCAGAGGGCGGCACTTTTTTGAAAGGGAGGGCTGCAATTATCAAAAATGAATTTGATAATAGGGGGGATTTGCTCTATGAACTAGTTTACAACCTCCCGAAGGATGAATTTGCAGAATTCTATAGTAAAATTGCGTATTATGCAGTATTAGAAGTTTTTTTTGCAATTACTGATCCATTTTCAGAGAAAGAGAGTTTGCTGGCAATGAAGACACGTCAGGAAAAATGGGGTAAGCTGCCAATGCCAGCTGATGCAGTCATGCAAGTTAAATCTCAGGTCTCTCCTTATAAAAGTTTATTCTGCCTTAGTCCGTACGTTTGGTTATTTGACAGCATCTTTCTGAAACAGTACTAGTTTTTACTATGAATTACAATTTTAATGATATTGTAATTTATCCTTATCAAGAGTTTTTGGATATAATGATCTATTGACATAATTCTGCATAGCAAGTAATATTAATGCAAAACAACATACATTACAAAAAAGTTACAGATTTTTAAAGGGAGCCACATACTACAATAAATATAAAGAGAAATGAGGTGATGAAATGTGTAGTACCATTGATAAGCCCTTGTTGAAACAAAGGTGCACGCCTTCCTGCTGTAAAACAGCAAACTGTTTAAACAAGGGCTTTTGTAGTATAATCGTTATTAGTACCGACTGCAATATCTAAATTATTATTAAAATGAAAAATATTACTAAGAGAGAAAAAGATGAAAAAAATAAAATCCTTACTTGCACAATGGTGCTACGAATCCCTAATTTACGTTATAGAATTCTCGATATCGGAGGGTTTTTCGGTTTTTAAATGCCAAGTCTAGTATTATTTCCACTTTCTCAAGATGAT
>WRIE01000080.1 GCA_009782875.1 Eubacteriaceae bacterium
GGGAGACTCCGGCAGCCCCTTGAGGGGCAGCCGGCAGCACGCCCTTATAGGGCGCTCCCCGAACCACCCGTTTTACGGGTGGTGGCGATTATTCTTCCTCTTTTTTCTTGTCAATTGCTTTTCCAAGCTTGTCAAGCCCGCTCTCGATTTTGTCAAGGCCGGACACTAGCGTTTTTCCGTAGTTTTTCTTGACTTTTTCTGCTAAATTTTCAGCTTTGTCTTTTGCTGTTTCAACAAAGCCCTCCACTTTGTCCTTTGCTGTATCTACAAAATCCTCTGCTTTGTCTTTGAGGACTTCAGCTTTGTCTTTGGCTGTTTCAACAAAATCTTCAGCTTTGTCTTTTGCGGAGTCTACGAAATCCTCTGCCCTGTCTTTGAGGACTTCCCCTTTTCCCTTTGCCTTCTCTACGAAGCCTTCAGCTTTGTCTTTGGCTTTTTCAAGAAGATCAGCCGCATTTTCAGCAACTTCATCAAGTTTGTTTTCAATCGCGTCATTTTTTTCTTCTGGCATGATAGGATATTATTCTCCTTTCTTGTTTTCACTCAGGATGTTCTATTTTATTATATACAAAAATCTCCATGGCAGACAATGTTATTTAATCTAATCATTGCAAAGATGCGCCAATTCCTGCGCATAAACACTGAAATATCGAAAGCGCTTGAAATAAAAGCCGTATAATGATAGATTAACAGAAACTGCGATAAAATATTCGTTAGAAAGCAGGAAACCTGAGATGTCCATTGAACTAGCAAGAAAAGGCCTTGAACAGTTTGGATTGACAGACAATATTGTAGAGCTCGACACATCAAGCGCAACAGTCGAGCTGGCAGCTAGCGCCCTTAATTGCCATCCCGGGCAAATCGCAAAGACACTGGCAATATCGCTAAAAGATGGCTACATGCTTCTAGTCACTTCTGGTGATACCCGTATAGACAATAAAAAATTCAAGGCGATATTCACTACCAGGCCCAAAATGCTCTCGCCAGAAGAAACTGCTACAATCATCGGCCACGAAGTAGGAGGTGTTTGCCCCTTCGGAGTGGACGAGTCGATTGCTATTTATCTTGATGAATCCCTGAAAAGGTACGAAATTGTCCATCCAGCTTGTGGAAGCTCAAACAGCTTGATCAGGCTGACTATTAGACAGCTGGAAGAAACGTCAAAGGCTAGAGACTGGATTGACGTTTGCATCATCCCATAAACAAAGCTCATAAGCAAAACGAAGGCGTCATTTTTTTTCCAAAGATAAAGTCATTTCGTAGATTCCAAGCCCCTTTGGAGGTAATGAAACCTTAAAAGGTTTGCAATTTTTGATAAATGGATATTGGCTCTAGAAATGGCAATGGTTTATTTCTAATCGCTGCCAAAAGCAAGGTCCAACGCAAAACCTAAATGAGACAGCCATCAAAAATTGCATATCCATCAAAATTATATTGCTGCAAGTATGCTATTCTGATATAATTCGATGTGCATTTAATTTGCGGAGAAGTCGCTTAGTTTGGCTGAGGGCGCACGATTGGAAATCGTGTAGGCGTTAATAGCGTCTCGAGGGTTCGAATCCCTCCTTCTCCGTCTTTTTTTGGCTTAGGCAAGCCTTTTTTTATTTTCAAATCTCTTAAGTAACGCCACAAGGGGTTATTCAGGCAAAGGCTCCCCGAAAAATGGTTTGAAGATTTTTGGCAAGACTGCATTTCTTGGCTCAGATGGCCGTATGTATCCATTGTATATGCTGTGGAGTAATGCCCCAATGCAGATGAAATTGCATGTATATCAATGCCTGCAGCAATGCTCGATGATGCAGTCGCAGCGAATGTGTTGAAAAGCTCATTGCCAAGCGGGTTCTCCCAATAAGGCCAGACAGGCATCCGCCGCCTAAAAGATATCCATCTGTGTGTTCGCCCTCGGCTTGTCGACAGACGAGACATCAAAGTATTTTACAACAGACCTCAATGCCCCAATGCGCGGTTTCCAGTTCACAGTTTCCAACGATCAAAATATTGCGGGTCGAGAGCGAACAGGAGCTGGCGGAATTGGAAAGCATAAAAGATGAGGTGGATATTGTGTACAAAACGCTAGAAGGATGCAAGGAAATAACCGCTTCAGCCGAATACAGGGAGCTGGAGCGAATGAGGGGGAAGATACGGCTTGACGAGGCAAACGCCATTCGAAATGCAGAGAAAAAGGCTGCAAAACGCAATTCAGAGGAAATAGCCCAAAATTATTAAAGTCAAGTGTTCCGCTTGCAACAATGAGTGAGTTGACTGGATTGTCATTACATGAAATCGAACAACTACAACGCGCATCAAAACATCCAGATGTATGATGCTGTTCGATTGCGCTGGCGGCAAGACAATGTGGAGCACTCCTTGCCGCCCAACCGGACACAAATAGGTAACAGGCCAAACGAGATTGAAACCAATGCAGTGGTGTTTGATGCATTTATTTTTTGCGGTTCCTGATATCGTTTCACTGAACTAACAAACCTCACAAATCTCCAAAATCAACTGGCTGCCCGCTGCAAAGAAGGGATATGGATCCTACAGCCTGTTATCGATATCAAACACATCTTCCAAGGCTGCCAACAACATGTCGCTTAAGCCGCTAAGCACTGCCAGATCCTCAGGCTTAAATGCAGCTAGAGCTTTTTTCTCTATCTCTCTTAATTGCTCTTGCAATGGTTTGATCTTTTCTGCACCTGTTTCGGTGATAGTCAAAAACGAGCTCCGCTGGTCCCGCCTGTTTGCCTTTCTGTCGACATATCCAACATTCTGTAGCACAGCCAATATCCGGGTCAGCGTTTGCGGCGGAATTACGAGTGCGGAAGAAATATCTGAAGGACGGATGCCTCTTGGGTGTCTTGATACCAAGTTTAATACAGTATACTGGGAATATGGCATCCCAATGCCCTGGCACCAGTTTTGGTAAAGTTGAAGTTGTTTTTTTGCTGTTTGCAAATGCTTGTGGAATAATGCAATCTGCGGTGCGGCAAGTTGTTCATCTTTCATAGGTTTTCGTGCGCTCATGCAGTTCATTCCATCAAAATCCAAAAAACGGCAATGGGAAAACCCCTGTGCTTGCGCTTGTTCGACAGTTATCCTGCCGCTGTCAAAAATCACAGCATGCCCTTCTTTTTTTAGTATCCTTTTAAACTCAGACCAAGCGACCCTGTCATCAGGCAAGCTGGACAAGACATTTATGCAAACAATTGCATCATAGCTCTCATCCTCAAAATTTGACCTAGTGCTAGCCATGTCTTCAGAGACATTTATTTCCACAACACTGTGGCCAAGCGCGGCTAATGAGTCAATTAAAATACTTTCGCTGCCATTAGCGCATATAATGCGTAAATTCTCATTGGGAGGAAACAGCGTAGACAGTATTTCTTCCCATCTGGTATCTTCCATGTGGTATCCTCTCAAAAAATAAATATCAAATAATACTGTGTCATACTAAATTATCCTTGACAGTTGTAATTGTAATATGGTATGTATATAATTGTCAATGCGACAATTAATGCCATAATAAATTGAATAACTATTAAAGATAGGTGCTTGAATGCCAATTAACGACATTCGAGTGAAAAGAGAAGTTGGGTGAAAATCCCACGCGGTCTCGCCGCTGTAATGTGGAGTCCATTCAAACGTGTCACTGAGCCAATCGGGAAGGCTGGATGGATGATGAAACTAAGCCAGAAGAACTGCCTGTTTTTGTACCGTTGGAATCTACGAGAGATGGAGGAGGTACCTAAAATGCTGCTGGATTATCATTTAGCGCCTCTATACAACTTATAGGGGCGTTTGTTTTAAGCATATATAGAATATTGGAGGAAACAAGTATTAAATGAAACTGAGTAAAATAGAAAAAAAAATCATGTGTACAGCAGTAGCTTTAGCAGCTTTTCTGGTATCCCCGGCTGCTGCAAGCGCAATGCACATCATGGAGGGATACCTTCCCATTGGGTATAGCATCGCATGGGGGGCGGCTAGCATGCCATTTCTTGTAATGGGATTTATAAAATTGCGCAAAACCATAAACGAAAATAGGCGCGCGTTGATCTTGCTGGCAATGTCAGGCGCATTTATCTTCGTGATTTCATCCCTCAAAATCCCGTCAGTCACGGGCTCTTGCAGCCATATGACAGGCACAGGCCTTGCGGCAATCCTCTTTGGCGTTTCGACAACAAGCGTCCTTGCCATAATAGTCTTGTTGTTCCAAGCGATCTTGCTTGCCCACGGCGGGTTGACAACCCTTGGGGCAAACACATTCAGCATGGGAATTTTAGGCCCGTTCCTCTCTGCAGTGCTATATAAGGCAGGCAAGAAATTAAAGATTAGCCAAACAATGAATGTAATCGTCTCCTCAGCATTAGGCTGCTTGTTTACATATTGCGTGACATCAGTGCAGCTTGCGCTTGCCTATCCCAGCGCCACAGGGGGTGTTGCCGCTAGCTTGGTGAAGTTCCTGGGTGTATTCGCCCCAACTCAAATTCCTCTGGCTATAGTGGAAGGTCTTCTGACTGCTGTTGTTACCATTGGCTTGGAGAGCTTTGCCGAGAAAGAGCTAATGTCAATATCATATATGGAGGCCCACCTAAATGAGTAAAAAAACTACAGTTTTAATTCTGGTCGCTTTGGCTGCTGTTATAACCATTTTCCCATTATTTTTGCTAAAGGGCGCAGAATTTGAAGGCAGTGATGGGCAAGGCAGCGAGATGGTCGAAGAAATTATGGGTGATGAATATGAGCCTTGGTTTGAGCCGATTCTTGAAACACTGATTGGCGGTGAATTGCCCGGCGAGATGGAGTCGCTGTTTTTCTGCATCCAAACAGGCATTGGTGTTGGCATAATCGCCTATAGTTTTGGATATTTGGTTGCTAGGAAGAAATACAGCACGGAAGTAGAAGATAGCTCATTTGTTTCAAAAGACGCAGCTGCCCAAAGCGTTTAGGGTGCAAAAGCCCAATGGCTTTCGCAGATTTGCGTTTAATCATATCCAATTATCTCGTATCAATTTGCATTCTTTCTCTTTAATTAAAAAACTGGCTAATATAGCCAGTTTTTTAATCCAGCAAATCCTTCTGTGCAACCGCTAGCGAAAAAACGTAACTATCCAGACTCCCCCCTTGAAACTTGGCTCGATACCTTGAAGCATCAAGGAGGAATTGGAAAATACTCATGTCCTGCTTCTTTGCAGTGTAGAGGCATGATAAGATCGACGCGAAGCCTTTGGTGCCCTTTTCGGTCCGCATACCACCAGGATCTTTTGCTTGGCCTTCAAAACGCGTATATCCCGCTCGGAAGCCGAGTTGACGAAGGGGGCATCGAAATTTGTCATAAACCTGCAAATGTCGTCTTGGCGCGCCACGAGCCTGTCGGGCAGCGCCCGTGTCTTGCCTTTTTTCGGCTCCCCCCTCTTGCCAGGCTCTCGGGGCGGGATGTGGCTGGCCAAAATGCCTTCAGCGGCAATCGCGTTGTGCCCGTCCATGTAAGCGCCGGCTATCAAGCCGCCGGCCCCAGTTTCCCCGAGCCCCAGCAAGGCGCCTTTCTTGCCCTTCATCCCAAGCAGGGGCTTTGCGGGCTTGGGCGCCCGCTCATGGCCCAGCTCCTCTTCCATGTAGGCGGGCTCCCTTATGATGTGGGCGTTGCAAATGGGGCGGATCGCCAACACAAGCTTGAAATAGGCGGTTAGGCAGCCATGGGGGAGGATGCCGCCAAACCCATCGGGCACCTAGGATCGCCCCATAGCCCCGCTTGAGAGCTGTGCGGGCATGTCGGGGCGGGCTACATGCATCCATGCGAGGGCGCCGCCGATGCGCTGCCCTGCGGCCGCTGGAGCTATTGGGATGCCTATAGATATCCTTGCAGGGGGCACATCCAGGTTGGCGCAAATGCCGCGGTTGGGCTTGGCTCCTGGGGACATCCGTCAGGATAGCCCAATGCCCCTTGCGCCCCTCTTGGGCGCCCGGCTTTTTGCCTGACAGCGTTTTCCTTATATATTTGGGACATTATCTAGTCAGACTGAATAGTTAGAGCGACCGAGCCTAGGCCATCTACATTAGCGGGTCGAAACCCCGCCCGGGAAGGAGCAGCCACTCCACCGGTAGCGAGCCATGGAGCGCATGCAGCAATGGATGCGTTTAAGCGTTGGCAGTTAGGCATTAGGCCTGAAAGCGATAGAGCCGCGTAAACAGTGAAAATGGGCGGGCTGGCGTTGTTGACTAAACGGAAAGCGACACATCCGCTAGCGCCAAGGCTAGCAAGCGGGCGCCGCCCCGGGGTCGGAGAGCCAGGCATGATGCACAATGTGTAGATGGCAACCCGGGAGACCCGCGCCGCCCTCCCACGCAGGGGGAGTATGGCTTGCAACGCAACAAACGGAGGAAGCCAAAATGGCGGCGCGGGAGCCGGATGCCGCAATAGCACCAATGAAGCCGGGCAATGCCGGAAGAGGGAAGGGCGGCACACAGGCAGGACCTGCCAAAGGGGCACATTTTCTATACACAGGGATAGGAGGAAAAAAAAATGGCAACAAAACTTGGCAGGATAGAAGAAATGCCAGCAAAGAACCCAAAGATGGTGTTCACATCGCTATGCCACCTGATCAACCGGGAGCTGCTGCGCGAATGCCGCCTGGAAATGGACGGCAGGAAGGCGACAGGCGTGGACAACGCCACCAAAGACGAGTATGGGGCAAACCTGGAAGGGAGCTTGGAAGGGCTGGCGGAGCGGCTTAAGAAGAAAAGCTACAAGCCGCAGCCCTCGCTGCGGGTGTTCATACCGAAAGCGAACGGCAAGCTGCGCCCGATAGGCATAGCCGCGTACGAGGACAAGCTGGCGCAGTCCGCCCTCAGCAAAGCCCTGATGGCGGTATTTGAGCCAAAGCTCAGGGACACGATGCACGGGTTCCGCCCAAACCGGAATTGCCACGGCGCGCTCAAAGAGCTGGCGCGGCAAGTGGAGCAAGGCAAGGCCGGCTATATCGCAGAAGCCGGCATAAAGTCGTGCTTCAACAGCATTGCCCATGAGACAGCCTTGGAGCTAGCCAGTTCAGGCTGGCTGGCCCCAACATCCTGTGGCTCATCAAGAAGACGCCCACAGCAGGGGTTGTTGAAAACGGCAAGCGGCAGCCAACCGAAAAAGGCGCGGGACAAGGGAACCTTGCTTCGCCCGTGGTCGCCAACATCTACATGCATTATGCGCTTGCCATGTGGTTCGAACTGGTTTTCCAGAAAACATGCAGGGGGGAAAGCGGGCTTGCCATCTACGCCGACGATTTCGTCGCCACCTTCCAATACAAGGAGGACGCTGGCCGGTTCTTGGAAGCGGCAAGGGAGAGGTTCGCCATTTTCGGGCTGGAGCTGGAGCCGGACAAGACAAAGCTGGTCGAGTTTGGCAGGTTTGCGGCGGAAAACAGGAAAGAGCGCGGGGAAGGCAAGCCAGAGACTTTCGACTTCCTTGGGTTCACCCGCTTCTGCTCCATAAGCCATATAACCGGCAGGTTCAGGATGAAGCGGAAGACTGCGGCTAAGAAGTTGCGCACGAAGCTCTCGGAAATGAACCAATGGCTGAAACGCAACCGGCTTATGCGGGTCAAGGGCATAGTGGCTATGATAAACCTCAAGCTGCGGGGTCATTACCAGTACTACGGCATTACAGACAACGCGGACAGCATTGACCAATTCAAGTTTGAAACCCAGAAGCTGCTGTTCAAATGGCTCAACCGAAGAAGCCAGAAAAGAAGCTACACCTGGGAAGAGTTCAATATGCTCCTCAGGATCTTCCCCTTGGCGCACCCCAGACTTTACTTTAGCGTCTTTGACTGGCATGAATCGAATCTGCTAGTGAGGAGCCGTGTGCGTGAATTGCGCCTGCACGGATCTGTCGAGGGGGATCGGCGGCGACGCCGGTTCCTACTCTACCAAAAAAACAATTCCTCCCCATATCCAATTATCTCTTGCATGGGGAGGAATGGAGCCTCGCAAAGCCGTAACCAAAAAAAGGAATGTGTGTCTTTAAAAAACAAAACGGATTTTTTGCTTCTTGACATTAATCAATAGGTTGCTTATTATCATATAGATGGCTATCTATGGGAGGAATTATTCATGAAAAGCAAATACAGCAAATACGCTTTGTTCTTTAAAGCGCTGTCTGACGCGAACAGGCTGAAGATCATCAATATGCTTTCTGGCGGAGAGCTGTGCGCTTGTGTTATTTTAGAGGAGTTCCAAATCTCGCAGCCTACCCTTTCACACCACATGAAAATACTTTGCGGCTGTGGGCTGGTAAACAAACGCAAAGAAGGCAAATGGATGTATTATTCCCTAAATATCCAAACGATAGAGCACGTAAAGGCATTTTTAGAACAAATCACTTCGCCCAAATAAGAGCGTGCCCACAAAACAGCCCAATTGGGGGGAATTCAACTTAGCAAAGGCCGTTTTTTTCGTAATCGAAGGTTTGCTATAGCAGTTTCAAAAAGGCATAGAGCAGCTGCAGACAGATCCAAAGCAAAATAATTGCCATCTAAATAATGCAAAAGGCAAAAAAAATGCTTGTCAATTAACGAGATGCTGCTCACTTTTTTGGATTTCCCATAGCTAGTATACCCGCCTAGTCTTCGATCACAACCACGTAAATGACAACTTCATCAGCCATGCCGTCTCTAATATCTTTGTAAGCCATCTCAATCTGGCATTCCCCTGCGCCAAGCGCATCAAAATAAAACACTCGAATTTCCCCTCCAGATCCAGGCATCTGCGAGATGTTGGTTCCGGGATCCAATACCACATGGCTTGGCTTCACCAGGATATCATTGGAAATGGCATACTCCCAGCGATAAGGAATAGACTGGTTTTCATCCAACTCAATGCAAAACTCAGAGCCGACCCGTAAAACATTTGGGTTTCTTGGATAAAGCACAATGCTTTCTGTCGAGCTGTTTGCTCTTGAGAATATGGCTCCTGCCAACTTGTTCAGCTTCGAAAGGATCTCGTCACTGTCCTTGTATCCATCTCCATTGAGAATAATAAAGCGGCCAAACAATGTTACTGTTTCATAAGATCCGCCTGCCATCTCAAGGGTGAATTGCGTGCATTGCCCCCCCATATCATTGTGGGAATTATCAGGCTTTTTGGCTTCAAAGGTCTTGAGAATGCCGACAAGCTCCATTATCTCATCATCGCTTAAACCGGTTTTTTTGCCGGGCAGCAACTGTACTGTAACAGAAACAACCTTCTCTGCAGACAAATCATTGTAAGGCATGCTGCCTGCCTTTTTGCTTGGGCATGCAAAGAACACAAAGAGCGAAATAAATGCAATCAATACCAACCTTGTCATAATACTGTCCCACTCATCCTTTCTAGGCTTTTTTTATCTGCCGTCTTAAAACTAGTATACCACATAACCAGTTAGGCCTTATCGCGCTTTTAAGCCGTCTTTCTTGTATGTTATTAATGATAAGAGGATTGTGGAAACTGCTAAATTGGATGCCACAGCCAACAAAGGATACCAAATAACTAGAAAAAGTGTCAACAACCACAATTAATCTACTGTGGATATAAAAATGCCCTAATGGTTTGTTGATGACAAACCAATGCTAAAAAATATCACAAAATGACAAATGCAAACAAGGAAATGGCGTATTCGTGGTGAATTGTTGCTTGCAATAGTTATGGTTGATAAAATAAAGTTGGATTTTTTATATTTGAGGTGAAATAATGTTGCAAAAATTCAAGCCGTGCTTTTTTGTAAAGTCACAATCAAACCGCCCCGATTTTCCTGGCAACATGACTAGCATTGAGCGCGGAATAATGGATAAACACTCGGCATTTATGGAAAAGCTTGTGATGGACGGGACCGTGCTTGCCACAGGCCCGGTGCAAGACCCAAGTGGCACTTTTGGATTTGCAATTATTTTTGCGGAAACTGAAGATAAAGCGCGAGGATTATTGCAAAACGACCCAGCCCAACAGATTGCAACCTATAGTTTTTTCCCTTTGCTCGCCACTTTCAATGAAAAATAGCAAACTGGCTGGCAGCCACATGACAGATATCTCCACCAGTGGCGTTAGCGCTGTTTATTAAATGCTGCCATTTCCTATTGATGAAAAATATTGCTATTAAACAAATATGATGCCAGCAGCGCTATTTCTGTTTTTTTTGAGCCTGCAGTAAAAAGGCTAAGCGTCGATATTATTCGCTTAGCCCTAGCACTGCCGAAAAAAAACCGAAACAATTTCTAGCCCTTTAGAACATCAACTCGCTCATTCTGTCGATTTCTTCGTCCACAGTAGAACCAACACCGTAGTACCCTCCAGTAGCTCCTGCTGTCATACATGGAATAATATACAATTTCCCGCATGCGCGGCATAACTCTTCGACTTCTTTCCTTACAATCTCTCGAGTCCAGCCAGGCACGTCAACTATTCCGTTGTTTATTCCGCCCATAAACGACATCTTGCCGCCATACTGTTTAACAAGCTCTGGAATGTTGTTGGACTTAAGCCCGCCTTGCCATACATCAGCTCCAATTTCGATCATTTGCGGCACTAATGTTGCAGCATAGGAGTCGGAGTGGTGCACTACTATCTCAACTCCATTAGCTTTGTAATAACTATAAATCTGCTTGTAAGCATCCAAGAAGAAATCGTCAAACATTGCTGGGGAGAAGAATGTGGAAGACTGTCCGCCCCAGTCGTCATGGTGCAGCATCAAATCCAGTTTTGTGTACTTGATCAGCTGCTCAGCAAACTTCATCTCATACTCGAGGAAGTATTTGATCAAATCTTTCATATGCTCTGGCTCAAGGAGCATGTTCGCACAAGCCACATCCATGCTCATGGTGTGGTGGCACATCTCAAACAATCCAGGGGCGACAGTTATTCCGCAAAAAACCTCATTGCGGTCAACTGCTGCGCAAGCCTCGGCCAAAGGCTGCCATTCTTCCTCTGGGAAATTGGTCTCAGGCATTGTCACATAGTCTTTCCAATGGGCAATGTCTTTGATAACGATATTTTCTTTGTTTATATGGTCAGGCATGCCTGCATAAACGTGCTCCGGCCATGTATAGGTGACGCCCCAAGCGTTCTTGACTGGCGGTCCCCCTTGCTGTACGCTCGGAAATCTCTTGCTTAGCGGCGCGCCGACTGGAAGCCTGGGAAGAGCCTCATATCCCTTGACAAACCTGTCGGGGTTTCCGCCACGGATCGTTTCTAAAAAATTCTGGCGTTTTGTCAGCATAATAATCTCCTTTATGTAGTATTCAACGAAACTGGCAAGTTTGTCCTATCCGACAAGCTCTACAGCTTGGACGGCGCCTGAGCCTGCGTCGGTCGCATAAGCGTCGGCGCCGATCCTGTCGGCAAACTCCTGGGTGATGGGGGCTCCGCCAACTATGATCTTGACTTGGCTCTTGAGGCCTGCGTCGATAATAGCT
>WRIE01000081.1 GCA_009782875.1 Eubacteriaceae bacterium
AAGGATGGCTTCCGGGGCATCCCCCGCCGCCAAAGCTTCCTCGACTATCGCGTCGATCTGCTTCAGCTTGCCTTGTTCCACGGCTTGTGCTACTTCTTGAATTTTTGACATGTTTTGCTCCTCTTTGATTTTGTCTTTCTGTTTTCTCCTAAAGGCGCGCTAACAAGCGCCTTGAAAGGCAATCGATAATTTGGCTGCCGATTGCTGATCGGCAGCCGCACTAAAATTGTAACACAATCGAAGAATAACAACAACAAATACAAATTTGAGTTGTATGTATGATTAACGAAAAAACAATTGCAAAAAGCTATTCTCGTCCATATATCCAAATATCATTAGTTGGTTCTGCTGCATCCTATAAATAAAAACCAGCCTTCAAAGAAACGCATTGGCCAAACCACATTTCTTTTCGTGCCAGCTATATCTTGCACCATACATTGCATCCAATGATTGGCCAAGGTAATGGCAAAACATGATTTTTGGCCCAATCAGGCAGGGCACGGCAATAACCGCTGAATAGCCGCAAGATTGGAGATATAGCGGCCAGGGGTTTGTATTCTATAGCCGCGTGGGCTAGGCAAGGATTCTGTGCCAAGTTATAATGAAAACGACCGGTCTGGAACAAAAAAAAAATTAACAAACGAGGAATAATGCAATATAAACAATTCGACGGCAGACAGCTCTCAATGCTGGGAATGGGCAACATGCGCTTGCCGCGGATGCCCGGCAGCCCAAGCAGTTTCCATGGCGGGGCGATCGATTATGGAAAAGCTGCAGAAATAATCGACTATGCCATGGCTAGCGGAATCAACTACTACGACACATCCCATATCTATGCCGGATCTGAGGAGTTTCTCGGACAAGCATTGTCAAAGTATCCCCGGGAATCATATGTCTTATGCACCAAATACAACGCAATGGGCGGCCAAGATTTTGAAAAGCACTTTGAATCCCAACTAGAACGGCTGAAAACTGAATATGTGGATGTCTACATGTTCCAAGCTGTGTTGAACGACCAGTCCGCAGACAACTACCTGAACAGCGGATGCATCGAATACTACCAACAGCTAAAAAAGGAAGGCAAGATCAGATATCTGGGCTTTTCCTCGCATGCGCCAGCCTCGACGCTGAAGCGCTTTGCGGCCGCCCATCCTTGGGACATGGCAATGGTCCAAATCAACTACTTTGATTGGGCCTTTGCTGGCGCCGACGAACAATATCAAATACTAAATGGCTTAGGCATACCTATCACGGTAATGGAGCCTCTCCGTGGCGGCAGGCTGGCAAGCTTGAGCGAAGCTCCCTCCAAACTCCTCAAGGATTTCCATCCTGATTGGAGCTTTGCCTCATGGGCCTTAAGGTGGCTTATGGGTCTTGAGGGCGTCCAAGTCATACTAAGCGGAATGTCTGCAATGGAACAGATTATCGACAACGTTGCCACATTCGCCAACTTTTCTCCTTTAAGCGCCGAGGAAGAGGCCGTCCTTGCAGAGGCGAGGGATCTGCTTCGAGGCGAAATTGTCGTCCCTTGCACCGAGTGCGATTACTGCCTCGAGAATTGCCCGGAACAGCTGGATATCCCGCAAATGATGAAAGCATACAATGATTTGCGCATCCACTCATGGGCAATGTCAGCCCCAATTACCAATAAGCTGCGGGAGATGGAAAAAACCCCTGCCGACTGCACAGCATGCGCAACTTGCCTCGAGCACTGCACCCAAGCAATCGACATCCCAGGTATAATGGAAGAGCTGGCAGGGCGCATGGAGCAGAGGCGCCGCCACTAAACACAAAAGCATCCATTTCCCAAACTCGCAGGCAAGTTTGCCCCTCTAAAACAATTCATCCATATTTCGCATTCTTGCGTAAATGCAGCCTGCTATAACAAAAAAACCTGGCCTCATTAAATTTGAGGGCAGGTTAAGATGGTTAAGGATGGATTTAGGCTAAATTTGAGGTTTAATATATACATAAAATAGTATAATTTGCTGCCGGCTGCTTTGGTGCTGCACACGCCATGGTAGCTGCTGCTAGGCAGGCTTCGCCGTAGGTATGGCAAGCTATATAGTATCCGCTTCCTTTCATTGCGCCCATATTCGTAAATATTGTGGCCAATGGAGCTGGCACGGCATTATTAACTATGTATCCTGCCATCCCCTGCCAGCTCCTTCTCTGCGCGGGCCAATCCCGCGCAGGGAAGGAATATGGTTGTGCTTAATGGTAGTCTGGAAAGTCCGGCCTCTTGTTATTGAAATACTGCTGCCCGCTTTTTAGCATCTCGTCCAGGATAATAGCATTTCTATCGGTATGGACAGTCGCGTTTCCGCTGATAATGAAATTGCCTGGCCACACTTTGCCCATCATCTCGCGGATGTGTGCGCGGATAGACTCTTCGGTGGCGAGAGGGCTGTCCAAGAACTGGGTGTCCAGCACAGTGCCATTGACCACGATCGTATCGTTGAACATTTGCCTGCATGCGCCAGGGTCGTTGCAGATATGCATGCCATTCCAAGAAGTTGCGCCCAATTCAGCAATTTCCTCGACCAGCGGCACCAAGTAGCCACAACAATGGTGCTCATACATGACCCCTTTGGATGTGACGGAGTCAATGATCTTCTTTAGATTTGGCTTGATGATCTCGCGCCATGTGTCAGGCGACATGAAGAGCCCTGTGCCATGGCCATAGTCGTCATTCATGCGAAGGATGTCGGGCTTGTAATAGTCGATGTAGTATCCAAAGAGCTTGATCTTGTGGTCCGCTATTGTGCTGAAAAAGTCAAACATGGCTTCCGGCTCGAGCAAAAGGCCTGTCAGCAGGTCGTCTATCCTAACTGAGGAGAAGCCGCGCTCCCACATACCTATGGAATCGCTGACTTGAAGCATCTTGGTTTCGTCAATGGGAATAGCCTCTTTTTCAAAACGGGCATTCCAGTCAATTGCGTCCACGTCTGGGAGGGTGACGTAGTCTCTCCAATTTGCGACATCCTTGATTAGGTAGTTATTAGCGTCGGGGTTGATCGCGTTTACTTTCGGCTCGTATATCCAGTTCTGCCCGAACCAGTCAAGCCCGCCATCCTGTTGGGAAAACTGCTGCGCCGGTTTCCCGTCGTAGACCACAGTCCTAAGGCCTGCGCCAGGTGTGCGGATCATCTGCGAGTCTATGTTGAGTGGCATGTACTCAGGCTCTTTCTTCTGGTAAATCAAGGCTAAATTCTCTTTTGGGGTTAATGCCATTTTAGTCTCTCCTTTTTAATTAAATTTGCAACCAATCAAAATTGCGAGTATTCATTGATTTACTTCCCTCATGCTATGGCCGGGAACAAAAGACATTGAATTCTGCGGATTTCAGTGTGTATTGCATATTTTTCCATCAATTCAACTATAGCATAAGGATCTATTCATATCAAGCTGTCGATGATATCCCCAACTCCGTAGAATTTTGAAACAAATAAAACAGCGCCAGCCACTATAGTAAAATTGTGTTGAACAATAAGAAATATTAATTGGAATGGAGCTTCTACTATGAGAGAATGCCAGCCAGGACAGGATGCAGTCAAGCAATTAGCACAATTATTGACCAGGAAAGCATAATTGAAAAAGCAAGCCAAGGGTTCTTGGCGTTGTCGCTTGATATGGGCTTGGATGTGCTCGCCCAGCTAATGGGAAAGAGGTTGAAGGGCTTGCGGTGAAAAAGGCAAGCACAACAAAGACAGGATAGCCTATCGCCACAGCAAGGAGCAAACAAAGGTTGTGATGGGAGGCATTACCGCTTGCCAACCATTTCGGCGATATCTGCTTTGGCCTAAACGTCTTGGCATAATACAGGCCTACCGGCCTCGTCAAAAAAAGAATATGCCAAGTAGTAAGTGCACCTGGCAGCCAAAAAAACCTGATATCGAATTGCTGGCAAGGGCTTGTGTTGGAAACAATATTAAAAAGCATCCATTATTTTCAATAGCCGTTTTCGTGTTATACTATAACTAAAGATGTCGAAAATTGCAGTAAAACCTGCAGGGGGCAAACTTTGGATTACACACAGAGAACCATAAAACTATTTGAATACATAAAAGATTTGATAGCTATGAAGTATACGGCTGTGTCAAACATTGCCCGCCAGCCTTGGAGCCTGCCTTTTTCAAGGATCCCGAAGGATACAGACAACATCCGCATCTATTACCGGGAAACAGTTGATGCGGAGCCGGACTTTGACACCACCATCTTGGAAGTTATAAAGCCTGAATACACAGACTGCCCTGTTCCTCCTGCTTCTATCAGGGGAATGCTGGCAAAAGGCTGGAAGAATTATGCGATAGACCTGCCTGCGCCAATGGATTCAATAGGGGATGCAGGCATCCAACTCCAATACAACCTCTGGAACGTCAAGCGCCAAAAATGGCAAGAGGCAGAGAGGGCTAAAAACAGCGCAGCCAAGCTGTTTACTGAGCTTTTCGAGCTCTATACAGAGCTTGAGAGGGAATCAGAATCCCTCGAATTAGTCTTGGGCGAAGGCTCTTTGTCATGGGCAAACGGAAATGATATCAACCACCCTGTCTTGTTGAAGCGCGCAAACCTTGAGTTTGACCTCCAGGAAAACACAATAAGGATAACCGACTCTGACTCTAGCCCTGAGCTGTATAGCGCATTGCTGCAAAGGATAAGCGTGGCCAGCTTTGCCGCAATCCAAAAGCATGAGGCAGAGCTTGCGGAGAACGAGTACCATCCGCTTGACAGGCTCCAGTCTGCCCTGTTTTTAAAAAGGTTGGCTAACGAGCTTGCAGCAAGCGCCGGCGGTGGCCTTTCGATAGCGCATGGACCCGTCTTCTTTTTGCGAAAGCGTATTGACGGCACGATAAAGTGCATCGAGTCAATACTAAAGGATATTAAAAATGGCGGGCAAATCCCCCGCTCAATTGTAGATTTGGTCTCAGGGGGGGAAATCGACATCCATAGCCAAAACAGCGTGCCCACCCTTGAGGAGCAGTTTGCATCCCTAAGCGGAGAGAGCGAGTCGATCCTGTTGGCAAAGGAGGCAAACCGGGAGCAGCTTGAGATAGCCAAACGCATCCAAGACAACTACGCAGTGCTGGTTCAAGGCCCGCCTGGGACGGGGAAGACACACACCATCGCAAACCTTTTAGGGCATTTTCTTTCCCAAGGCAAAAGCGTGCTAGTGGCATCCCAGACAAAAAAGGCCTTGTCTGTGCTTAAAAGCCAGATCCCCGCCGAGATCCAGGATTTATGCGTCACTGCGCTGGATGGAACGAATAAAGACATGGTCTCCTCAGTTGAAGGCATCTCCGAGAAACTCTCAAGATACTCGGCCACAAGCCTTGAGCGGCAAATCAACGATGCACAGCAAATGCGTAAAGCCATCATCGCAAACTTGGCAGATGCAAGAAGGCAGATATTTAAAATACTGAAAAGCGAATACACGCCAATCATAATCAAAGGCAAGGGATATTTGCCAATTGAAGCCGCGAGGTTCCTGACAGACAACCGTTTTGAGCTCTCCTACATACCCGGGCCTGTGGAGGCTCATGCCCCCTTGCCGCTAGCCCTGCACCAGCTAAGGGAGCTTTATGGAAGCAACGCCAAGCTTTCTGTGGAAGACCAGCTTGAGTTTGAGGCAAATATGCCAAGCCCCAATGAAATATTGCCTCCGTCGGTTTTCGATGCCACAATCACCAGAAGGGGAGAGTGCGTCCAGGAGATCGCAGCCCTCTCGGAAGACTTGGGCTTGGAATGCAAGGTGGACATAAAAAACAGCCAGGTATTAGACGGTCCACGCCAAGTGGTGTCTCCAGCAGCCGATAGCGAGGCTCTGTTGTCCCTCCACCAATATGCTATAGAATTCGCCCAAATTGACGGGTGGATGGTCAGCGCGGCGATTGACGGCAAGAGGGGCGGGGGGTACAGGGGCAATTGGCTGTCTTTGGTCGAGTTGATTGAAAAGTCTTATGAATACTCCCAGGAATTGGCATCGAAAACCTTCGGCAAAAAAATCAAGTTCTACAGTGTTTTGCACCCTGCAATACTCAAGGAATCCATAGGCCGGCTCGCAAGCCTCCAAAGCAAGACAGGGAAAGTGCCAAGATCATCCTTGGTCTTTGACAAACAGCTTTCAACCGCTTATAAAACCACTATAAACGGCAAGCCTCTCTCAACGCCCGAAGACTTTGAGCTAGCTGCAGCTGTCGCTACACAGCTCGAAATGCGCTTGGGCTTGGCGTTGTGTTGGGACGAGCTTATGGCCAAAACAGACAAACGGGCATCCTTTTCAAACTTGGGCGAAGAGCCCGAGGAGATTTGCGCCCGCCGCATACCGGCAATCAAGAGATACCTTGATTGGCAAGAAGCAGAGTATAGCGCCCTATTAGAAAGAATAAGCCTCGCAGGCCTTAACCCCGGCCTGGTTTTCCCTGAGCCGGATTTGGACTTTGAGTTTGAAAGGCTTGGGAAGATTTTGATGGCAATCAAAGAAACGCTGCCATCACATATAAAAATCGCCAATTTGTTTTTGGAGATACAGGAAATCGACAGCCAAATCGCACAATGCGAAAACTCCCTGTCAAACGAGAGCTCCCCTGTCTGCCATCGGATGCTGGAGGCTATGCGCAAAAGGGAAGCGAACGAGTATGATATTGCTTTCAAGGAATACTCTGCTGTATATGCGAAAAGCCCCATATACAACCTTCGGGCCTCCTTGTTGGCCCAGCTCGAAGCCAGCGCGCCTGATTGGGCTTTGGCAATATCCAACAGGGTCGGAATCCATGGAAAAGGGGAGTGCCCTGAAAACATCCAAGACGCTTGGAAGTGGAAACAATTTGACGCAATCATCGCAGGCCTCCACAACCAGTCCCTGGATGCGATGATAATCGAGCAATATAGCTTGGCAACTGCTTTGCGCAAAAAAACCGGGGAGCTGGCCTCCTTGAAAGCCTGGCTCCAGCTGCTGCATCGCACTGAGAAAAACCTGGATTTGAAACAAGCCTTGGAAGGCTGGAAACTCACAGTAAAAAAAATAGGCAAAGGCACCGGAAAAAACGCCCCAATGCTGCGAAAACAAGCCAAAGAGCAAATGGCAAGATGCCAAATGGCAGTGCCCGCATGGATAATGCCTATCTCTGAGGCTATCGATACCCTTGATCCTGCAGCTAACAAATTTGATGTGCTGATTATAGACGAAGCCAGCCAATCAGGCATAGACGCCTTGGCAATCTTATATATGGCAAAACGTGTCATAGTGGTCGGCGACGACAAACAGGTCAGCCCCATGGCGGTGGGAATTGATTCTGGGCAAGTCTATTCCCTGCAACAGAAGCATATCTCCGATGTATTCCAAAACTGGCATTTGTACGATGCAACCACATCCCTTTATGACATCGTCGGCACTACATTCCCCTCTCTAATGCTCCAAGAGCATTTCAGGTGTGTGCCCGAGATCATCGGCTATAGCAACAAGTTGTCCTACGATATGAAAATCAAGCCTTTAAGGGACGGTAGCGGTGTAAAAACCATCCCGGCGATAATCTCCCTGCGAGTCGAAGGGGGAAGGCGGGACATCCGGAAAAAGGCAAACCAGATGGAAGCGGAAATGGCGGCTGCATTGATTATGTCATGCATGGAGCAGCAGGAGTACGAATTTGCGACTTTCGGCGCAATCTCCCTGCTTGGCAAGGAGCAAGCCCTGGCAATCGAAAAAATCCTTTTAGCCCATATGAGCGTGTCAGAGTTTGGCAGGCGCAAAATCCTGTGCGGAGATCCTTCCCACTTGCAAGGCGATGAGCGTGATGTGGTTGTATTGTCAATGGTCGACAACAACGAGGGCGACGGCCCATTGTCTTTGCGCACAGAAGGCGCGGGGCAATCGAATAAGCAGAGGTTCAATGTAGCGGCAAGCAGGGCAAAAAACCAGATGTGGATAATCCACTCCCTGGACTATGCCCACGATTTGAAGCCGGGGGATATAAGGCGCGATTTGCTCGAATACGCCCAAAACCCCCAATTAGCCATACAAACCTCACACCAGGCAAAAGCATCTTCACAGTTTGAGGATGCCATAGCCAAAGCCCTCAATTCCCAAGGCTTCAACATCAAGCTGCAATGGGAAGCTGGGGCGTACAAGATCGGCATGGTGGCAATATGCCAAGGCCAAATGATCGCCATTGAATGCGACGGCGAGTCCCATTACAGCACCGATGAGCAGATACTGGGGGACATCGAGCGCCAAATTGTGCTTGAGCGCATGGGTTGGAGGTTTATACGCATCAGGGGAAGCGAGTATTATAAAGCCCCAAAAACCACTATCAGGCGTGTGGAGAGGGAGCTTAACGACTTCGGGGTTTACCCTGAGGCAGGATACTTGGAGGCAAGCGAGGCAGGAGAGCTGCGCGCAAGGGTTGTCGCTAGGGCTCGCCAGATTATCGAGGTTTGGCGCCAGGAGCCTGCATCCACAGGGGTGGAGGAAGCGATAGCCACGTTGGCGTAAATTCTTAGTTATTTGAAAGCTTGGCAGCGAAAATAACAGCCATTAAAGGCATGGGCAAAACCGCATGTCTTTAATGGCTGTTTGGTAATATATAATTCACATGTGTTTTGGCCCGTCAAGCAAAACAAGAACTTGCCCTTCCCCTGTGCGCTTGATGACATAATACCCGCCGCTTTCGCTTGCGGTGGCTATGCCTCCTTGGCCTAAAACGCAAAAACCGTTAGCTTCGCAGCTGCCGTCATCCCTGACCAAGGTTTGCCCAAACATTGCTACTTGGGCCCATTCAAACCGGTCTATCCTTGGCAAATAACTGGCAGCAGGGTCAAAACCAGGGTTAAGAACCGGTCGCTTCGCATGAACGGTATCCGCGGTTTTCGAGTCAGCGCTCATTTCCGGCTCCCTCTCTATTTCAATCCATTCATATACGACCCTTCCCCATTCGTCTTTTATGTACATTTCATGCCATACGCAGCCGTGTGTGTTGCCTGCAACAGACAACCCTGGGGAAACGGCTCCTATAACGTAGCTGCCAGGTTCTGCCTTGGCCAAGAGCCCATCCTCCAATGAGACAAAATACCCGATCCTGTCTTCATTGCCGAGGTTGCCGTCCTTCCACTCATACATCTCCCCAAACCCAGCGCAAGCAGATGTGAACGACTCCCCGGAGTGTGTCCTGCCATCAAATTGGACCCTGAACGCGTTGCTTCTCCAACTAGCCCCGTCATACCCGTTGCCGATGATAAGCGCGCTGTCATAAGGCAAGAACGAGTCGCCCGGGGCAGCCTTGGCATTGAACCTGCCTATGGCTGTCGAAAAAGCATTCTGCGCGACTGTGCCATATCCAGACGAGTGGGATGAATCGCCCAGAGCTTCCGTTTGCATCCCCTCTGAGTGGGACCCGTTGCCGGAAGCGGTTGTATAAAACCCTTGCGCATGGGAATACTCCCCGCTTGCAACAGTGCCAAAACCTTGGGCGTGGGCGCTATTGCCTGCAGCTTCTGTGGAATACCCTTGGGCGTGGGAGTTTGATCCGCCGGCATAGGTTGAGGATCCCTGGGCGTGTGAAGAGGCTCCCTTTGCCACAGTTGTGTTTCCCTGTGCATGGGATGAAGCCCCAAATGCCTTAGTGAGGTTGCCTTGGGCGTGTGAATTAACCCCCTGGGCTTCTGTGGAACTCCCTTCCGCATGTGAGGCATTTCCGCCTGCAACGGAGGCGTTGCCTTCAGCATGGGAAAAATCGCTCAGCGCTGTCGCCATAAATCCTTGTGCTGAGGAAGCCCGCCCTCTAGCCGTTGTCAAATACCCCACTGCAATGGCATCATTACCCATGATGTACCCATTGGAAGTATTGACACCCCTGACAGCCCCTGAAGAGATCGAATCTTCAATGTTTTTTAGTTTGCTAATCGTAGCAGCTCCGGTAGCGCCTGTGGCCCCCTTGCGGCCAGTAGCGCCAGTGGCGCCAGTTGCGCCAGTTGCTCCTTGAGCCCCAGTCGCTCCAGTTGCCCCTTGAGCTCCAGTGGCGCCGGTTGCCCCTCTCTTGCCTGCAGCGCCAGTGGGATCTTTAGCGCCTGTGGAGCCTTTAGCGCCTGCAGGTTCTGCAGTGCCTATGGGTTCTATAGCTTCGGTGAGGTCTTCAGTGCTTGTGGATCCTGCAGCGCTTGTGGGTTCTGCAGAGCCGGTGAGGTCTTCAGTGCTTGTGGATCCTGCAGCGCCTGTAGGTTCTGCAGAGCCGGTGAGGTCTTCAGTGCTTGTGGATCCTGCAGCGCCTGTGGGTTCTATAGCGCCGGTGAGGTCTGCAGTGCTTGTGGGTGCTGTAATGCTTGTGGGATCTTTAGCGCCTGTGGGTCCTAACGTGCCTATATCTCCAATTGGATCCGCGACAAGATTGTTGTAGTGATTGCGGGCAGCCCAAATACCTTGGACCAACTGAACAGGCGTGTTCAGTATTTCCACAGTATTTGTTGACATGTCCAAATAACCCATATCCTCCAAATGGCTTATAAGCCCATCCAAGCCGTCTATGTTTCGTGTGCCTGGAGCCGACCTGCACGGCACAGGTTGATTGTGTGGCCCGTCAAGGCCGGTTGCCCCTTGCAATGGCTCTTTATGCCCAGTGCCTGCGGCTGCCAAGTAGCTATATGAGTTCTCGCAAGTGTACTTGCTGCATTCGGGGCATATCTGTCTATGTACGATCCAGTTACTGTTGGCAGTCTCTTCGTTGTTTGTGCTCATAACCCACCTTTTCCTTCAAGTGTTTGTCCTTAGTTTGGCTTTCCATACATAACTTGCATATATTAAATAGTCTGTTATATTTTATGCAGGCTGCAAAGATGGGTGAGGGATTGCAACAGAAGCCTAATCGTTTTGGATATATGTGAAAATGCATGTTAAACCGGCAATCATCCCTTCTTTGCACCACAAGGTTTGAAAAATACCATTTTGCCTATGTTGTTACTATATACTGTAATTGCAAAATGAGCTTCAAGAATTGCAAACTACGCAATTTTACTATAGAACTCTGAAAACTCTTCTTTTGGGAGGCTATATGCCAGTTCATAGAGCATATCCCCCCTGTTTTCAAATTCATTTTTGACAAACGCAGCCCTCCCCTCAAAAAAAGCGCCGCCCTCTGATACGCAAAAGTTATGGGCGAGAGCCGCAATCAGCCAGCGCCTCCTTATGCCGCATATTGACCGGAGCATGATTTTTTTGCCCCAAATGTATTTTTGCACTCTT
>WRIE01000082.1 GCA_009782875.1 Eubacteriaceae bacterium
TTCTCATATAATGGTAAACAGCCTTTTTAGCGTTATTATACCATTTATCGACATTTATGGACATATTAAACAGCCTCTTAATAAAATCCACTGTAAAGTAAAAATCGCTGCAAAATAGCTTGAAATTCAATGCGTATTCAATATACAATATGTGACATTAAATGTAATATTATGTATAATTGTGATGCTTAAGCAATTTTAAACATGAAGTATGCCAACAGAAAAGCCCAAGCTGCGCTGCAGAGGGAAATCCGGCTGGCTGTTGCGTTTGGCTAAGAAACAGGCGAGTCTTAGCCAAAATAATCGCTACAGGTTTGCCCATCAAGGCAGGGCTTTGCGGTTTCAGCTCAGTTATTGAGTTGAAAAACTTGAGCAAAAAGGCATTGCGAGTGCAAGGAATAAAGAGGGGAAATCATGCGCAAAAAAAGGATTATAAGCCTTGTCGCAATCTTTGTTGTTGCTGCGGTTGCTGTAATAGGCACTATTTTAAATTCAGTGTTTTCACAAAAGGCAGCCAAGCCAGACGAGTTGCTGCAACAGTATTTCGTTCATATTGGCAATGGCCAATATGAACGAATGTATGAAATGCTGAGTGGGCAAGCCAAAGAGTTTATTTCAATGGAGGATTTCGTTGCCAAGAATAAAAACATCTATGGCGGGATTGAGGCGAAGAACATCACTGTTGCCATTGGACAAATATCCGATATCAAAGAATATGCTGGCAAAATAGTCGAGTATTCCATTAGTATGGATACGTTAGCGGGTGAAATTTCTTATAGCAACCAGGCTATCTTTATCTTGAATGAGAATAAAGAGTACCAAATGCAATGGACTACGCACACGATTTTCCCAAACCACAATCCAAATGACAAGGTTTGGGTCAGGACGCTATCAGCAAGCCGAGGTTGTATTTATGACCGGAATGGCGAGATGCTGGCGGGTGCCGGCGTCGCGTCAGCCATTGGATTCGTGCCAGGAAAAATGCGTACGGAAGAAGAGGCATCCCAGGACAGCGCGGAATTAACTCCGCACATCAAACCAGGAGCAGTAAACGACAGCGGGAACCTTGACGAGATTGACACAGAAATCGCTGAAAGCAAACCGGCCGCTAACTATAATGAGGCGGATATCTCCAAGGTAGCCGAGCTTTTAGAAATGACACCAGAGAGCATTATCAGAAAACTAAGCGCTTCTTACGTAAAGGAAGATACTTTCGTTTTGCTAAAAACCGTATCCAAGGAGGCATATGAGCTAGAGAAGGATCTTCTGGCTGTCAAAGGCATAATGGTAACAGACACTGCGGTGAGATTCTACCCCTTGGGCGAAAAAGCGTCACATTTGATCGGTTATGTCCAGAACATCAACGCAGAAGAACTGGAGGTTCGCAGAGAGCAAGGCTACCACATGAACAGTGTCCTCGGAAAGGCGGGATTGGAAAAAATCTATGAGGATGACCTGCGGGCTGTGGACGGGTATGAGATTGTCATCGTTGACGAGAATGGCAATTTGATAGAGACTCTAGCAAGAAAAGACAAGATCGATGGCAAAAACCTCACGCTGGCTATTGACGCGCAAATACAGAGCCAGCTATTCGATTTATTTAGTAACGATAAAAGCTGCTCTGTGGCTTTGAACCCAAAAACTGGCGAGGTTTATGCCCTTGTTAGCACGCCGACTTACGACGGAAACGATTTTGCTCTTGGTATGTCTTTGAGCAAGTGGACTGCGCTCAATGAAGACAAGAACCTGCCTTTCGTAAATCGCTTCAAAGCCGCACTCTGCCCTGGCTCTACGATGAAGGCCGTCACCGCTGCCATAGCTATTGACACGGGCAGTGTTTTGCCGGAGGATGATTTTGGGCCTAGCGGATTGCGTTGGAGAAAGGATGAAAGCTGGGGCGGATACTACATCACAACAACGATGGAATATGAAGGCCCTGCTAATATCCGAAATGCGTTGAAATTCTCTGACAACATTTTTTTCGGCAAAACCGCTATGAAAATTGGCGCTGGCCGTTTCGCCCAAGAACTTGCTAGAATTGGATTTGAAGAGCGTATACCGTTTGAATTTGGGCTTTATTCATCTATCGTGTCCTCTACTGAAACCTTTAGATCGGAAATCCAGCTGGCTGACAGCGGGTTTGGCCAGGGAGAGATCCTCACAAATCCACTCCATCTAGCCTTGATCTATTCTTCCTTTATAAACAACGGAAACATCCTTACGCCTCGCCTGATTTTGAACAGCAGCGCTCAGATATGGAAGGAGAATGCTTTTTCGCCTGGGACAGCCAAGATCATCCGGGATAATCTGGTACAGGTGATCGAGAGCGGGAGCGCAAAAGACGCTAGAGTCTCTGGTCGAACCCTGGGAGGCAAAACTGGTACTGCAGAAATCAAGCAGTCCAAGGACGATAAAACCGGCATAGAACTTGGCTGGTTTGTCGAGTTCACAGCTGGCGATAATGAGGCAGATCCCCTCCTCGTCATTTCGATGGTCGAAGATGTGTATGGCAGAGGCGGCAGCCATTATGTGTCGACCAAAGTAAAAAGGCTTTTTGAATAGAAGAATTGATATGGATTTTAAAAAGAGTATTGAGAAGTGGCACATCTGCTATAGTGATGCGACTGTGAAACGCGGAGTCTGGCACCCGCAAGCCCCAATCAGATCTAGTTGAGTATTGAGTATATAATCCAGTCTCTGTAGAATAGTGGTGTAGATGCAGGTTTGTCACTTTGTTTCCATTGCTGCCTGCGTTGATTGTGCCTGCATGCTTGGGCAAGCGCTGGAAAAAACATCTGGGGAAGCAAAAGTTGGCGCTATCGCCCTAAAAGCCCATATAGCAATTCGCCTTGCTGGGCTATATACAAAGCTTCTTTTGCTTGGCAGGCTCCTTGCCAGAATGCCATAACCGAGATAATGACCTCCGACAAGTTCAACCATTTTTGAAGCGTCGTTGTTAATTTCACGGTAATGGTTGAAACAAGCGTAACACTTGCTTCAATCTGCAAACTTGACATAAAACAGGGGGATAGCCTTCCCTCATTAACTCAAAATTAAGCAGAAGCTGCCCAGTGTGCCCGTTGCCATTGATGAACGAGTGGATTGTTTCAAGGATTAATGGAAAACTGCCGCGTGTCCGAAAACATGAAGGCTTTACATTTCGCCATTGTAAGCCAATAGTCAACCATAAGTCGTCCATCACTAGCCTCCAATATGAGAGCAACAATCAAGTAATCAAGCACTGTTGCGCTGGTATCAAATAGGGCGTTGCGGTCCCAAAAATATGGGTGTCAATATGGTCCGTTCAACTCGAAAAGGGTAGAGTTTGCTTTTTTTGCCGCTGAACTAACAAGGAAAAACAACTGGTCCGCTTGCCGTTGGACATATAACATCAATAAGGTCATATAATGTGCGACCTAATGTTTGCACGCTTGGGCAAGCGCTGACAAAACATCTGGGGAGGCGCAAGTTGGCGCCATTGCCTTAAAAGCCATATCTGCAGGCAATTCGCCTTGCTGGGCCATATACAATGCTTCTATAGCTTGGCAGGCTCCCTGCCCAAATGCCATAGCCGAGATAATTTCTCCCCATCTCTCGTCAACTTGTATGCTAGCATATCCAGATTCGCTGGTTGAGGAATATTTGCTGCCATTGCTTGGCATTTGGTCTGCGCTGTATATGAAAGCAAACTCTGGCAAATGGCATTTTACAAGCTGTCCTCCCAAGTTGGCAGATCCTGGGCGTAAGATTGCGCTGGCCCCAAGTGCGCCAGAAGATCCAAATGGGATCCTCTTTCCGCCAAAACTGAGCCATGTTTGGCCGTCATCAACAAACATACTATCATTGGTTTTGCTTCCTTCTGTAGCAAGTTTGACCCTATAATTCCCAAATGAGGCCTTCGCCAGCTCGCAAAGCCGGGCATCGCCAAACAGCTTTTCAAATTTGCCTTTTTCAAAAACCAAAGTTGTGCCAGCCCCTGCGACTGATGCCAAGCAGGCAACTTGGATAGAAAAAACGTTTTGTGCGATTACTGTGACAGGAGGCAGGGAATCGGCGCATTCCCCGCTTGCCAAGATCCACAACAGCTCGAAGGATGACATAGCCCCCTTTGCCCTATCCACAGCCGCTACACTGGCAGAGCCGGCCAGCACTTGATACTGGTTTGTGCCGTAGGCGCTGGCAGCAGAAAAGGCCCGTTTAGTAGCCTCCTCGGAATTAAGCATATCTTGTTTTATCAGTCCAGAAAGCAATTTCTTTAGCTCCAGATTCCCTTGCTTGTTTTTTGCAATTGTTTGCGCAAAGGCAATAGTTTGTGGGCTTAAGGCGATATGCTCCAAGATTGCCGATGTTCCGGCAGCAAGATGCGGGATCCCGCCACTTGCTTGGCATTCCAAGAAAAGCATAGCTGCTATGCCAGGGTGCTTAGGGGCATTAATCTCAAAGGTTGGGGATCCTTGCTCGTTGTTGCCTACACTGGGAGCCCATTCGTCATTTTTGCCAACATAACACAAAGGTTTTCCAACCTCGACAACTTCCCCCTCTGAGGCATATATCTTTATCAACTTGCCACACTCGCCTGTGTAATCCACTGCAATTGCGACTTTTCCAGTCTCTACTTCCAGTATCTCATCGCCAAAGTTGACTGGCTGGCCTTCCTTTGCCAGCCATTTAACAACTTCACCTTCCTGCATTGACATGTCAAGCTTTGGCATTGCGAACATTGTACCCATAAAAGCTCCTCGAATGTATTATCATTGCGGCCAATCATCAATTTGCAAAGCTTGCTCAAAAGCAGCTAAAAACTCTGACGCATCCTGGCCATTCAAGTGTATGTGGTTCAAGGTCAGGCTTGCATATAGGAAGCTGGCAGGCTTGATCTCGCCATTTACCACTGCCGGCTCCACTTTAACGCCGCCTATGCCTAAAATCGCGTTTAGGGGGAAGTTAAGCACTGGCGTGAAATACTCAACCGGTCCTGCGCCCATGTTGGACAGGGTGAAGCTTGCGTTTTCCAAGTCGTCGTTTGACAATCGTTTTGACTCAGCCGCTGCCATTAGCCTTGTGCGCTCATAAGCGATCTGGCTTATCCCCATTTGCGCGATGTCTTTGATAGCTGGCGCAAGCAAGCCATTTTTTTTTGACTGGATGGCGATAGCCATGTTGATAGGAACAATCAGGACCATCTCGCCGTCTTTGTCAATTGAATTAAGCCGCGGGACGGCTTCCAGCGCCCTTGCAGCGGCTAGCAAGCACATGTCTGTCAAAGTAGGCCGCGCCTTACCGGCTGCATTGGCTCGGATTTCCTCCAATGCCTCAAGCATCTTGCCCGCGTTTAGCCTGCCATGGCTAGTGAATGGAACCATATGCAAGTTTGCAGCCAAGAGCCTCTTGCCAAAAGCCGATCTTTGGTTCAACTCGTTTTGGGGCGCCAAACGCAGCACATCATCTTTTAAAACTCGATAGCCAGGATTGAATTGGCTTTCAAGGCTTATGCCATAATATCCCGCAGCCCGCATAGCAAGCTGGCTAGCTTTCTGTTTTTGTGGCTCGGTATTTGCCGGGCGCGATGCAATTGGCGAAGCGCCAACTACATCCCTGAAAAGCACCGCGCCACTACGCCCAGTGCCGTTGATTGTGTAATAGTCGATGCCGTTTTGCGCTGCATAGCTTTTAGCTTTTGGGGATATGAGCTTAAATGTCCCCGTGCCTTTTTTTTCACCCATGTTATTCCATCATCTCCAAAGCGGCTTCATAAATTGACGAAGCTGTGGGGATTTGTGACGCTTCCAGCGAGGGCGTGTAAGCAATGGGCATTTCCAATCCCCCGAGGCGTTTGATAGGAGCGTCAAGGCAGTAGAATGCGTCGCTGCCTGCGATCAGGGAGGAGACTTGGGCGCCAAACCCTCCAAACAAAGGCGCTTCGTGGACCACCAATGCCCTTGAGGTCTTCATTGCTGATTCTATAATTGTTTTCTCGTCTAAAGGCCGCAGGCTCATTAGGTCGACAACTTCAGCGCTTATGCCTGCTGAATCAAGCATAATGGCTGACTTTAAGCTTTCCTCAACCATTCTTGAATATGAATAAATTGTCAAGTCGCTGCCTTCCTTGGCGATCTTCGCTTTTCCGAAATTGTAGGGGGCGTCGCTTACTTCGCCAGTTGCCCTGTACAAAAGCTTGTTTTCGATGAAAATGACCGGGTCTTCGCATTGGATAGCCCATTTCAGCATCGATTTCGCATCTTGGGGGGTTGACGGCGCCAATACAATCAAGCCCGGGCTGTTTAAAAACAAACTCTCCAAACTTTGGGAGTGCTGGGCTGCAGCGCCTGTGCCTGAGCCGCATGGAAGCCGCAGTACCAATGGGCATTTGACTGCCCCTGCGGTCATGAAATGGTATTTTGCGCCGTGGTTGACAATCGGGTCAATGGCAAGGCTGGCAAAATCGCCAAACATCATCTCCACTACGGGTTTGTACCCCATGAAAGCCATTCCCACAGCAGCGCCTGTGAATGCTGTTTCGCTGATTGGCGTCTCCAAAATCCTGCTTGGCCCAAATTTTTCCCACAAACCTCGGGTGACACCGAATGCACCGCCATATATGCCGATATCCTCCCCAATAAGGACTACCTTGCTGTCTGCTTCCATCTCTTCAGCAATCGCGTCCCTGATCGCTTGCGCATATGTCATGCCCATATTATCCTTCCATTTCCCCGCTGGCATACACAAACCCTAAAGCCTTGTCTAATTCCAGCACTTTATCTTTGTTGGCAAAACAGCGCTCTTCTACCATTTGCACCTGTAGTTTCGCCTCGTTCTCGATATCGTCCATGATGCTGCTGCTGATGCCAAAACGGCTTTCGAGAAGCTGCCTGTTTTGCAGTATTGGGCAACGCCTGAGCCACTGGGCTTCTTCTTCCCTGGTTCTGTAAACCCTGGTATCGCTTTTAGAATGCCCCAATTGCCTGTATGTTATAGACTCAATGAGCATAGGGGCTTTTTGTGTGCGTATATATCTAGCAGCGTTTGACACTGCGTCATAAACATCCTCTATCTTGTTGCCATCAACCTTGGCAGCATTGATGCCGAACGCCATTGCTCTTTTGGGTATGTCTTGGCCAGCCACAAAGGTTTCGTAGGCGCTCGACATGGCGTATTGGTTGTTCTCGCAGAAAAAGAGCACAGGAGCCTCCCAGATGCTCGCCAAATTTAATGATTCGAGAAACATCCCTTGGTTTGTTGCGCCGTCTCCGAGCATGGCGCATACAATAGAATCATCACCATCTTTTTTGAGGGCCATTGCCATTCCTACTGCTAATGGCACAGCCCCTGCTACGACTGCGCTGGAACCCATATTGTGGTTTTTAAGGTCGACTAGGTGCATGGAGCCGCCAAGGCCCATGCATGCGCCGTCTTCGATTCCGAACAGCTCTGCCATAAGCTTGTAAGGGTCGCCACGCTTCCCGAGGAAGTGCCCGTGGCTCCGATGGGTTGGCAGCACCCAGTCGCGCTCATCCAAAGCCGCGCCAAGGGCTGCATGGTTTGCCTCCTGGCCAATTCCCAGATGGGTAGTGCCGTGCACCATGCCCTTCATGAAAAGCTCGTTTACTTTTTGTTCAAAATGTCGGGACAACGACATCATTTTAAATAGCTCCAGCTTGCATTTTGTGCTCAGGGATGAATAATCACTCATAAAAAACTTCAACTTTCGTTTAGATTGTAACTATAAAATAAGCGAAAATTACAATATATTTACTGATTTCTTGATTGAGTATATCATGGAGCAAAGAGTAAATCAATCGTTTATCGATATGTTTTGACTTCAATTAAAATTTTACAATCTTAATAAATGGCTAAAACAAGGGAAAAAGAGAAAAAACAACAACAGATCAATTGATATTAGCTATAGTGCGCTTCTTTGCAAGAACATGGATGTTTTTTTTCTAAAGCAAATCTGTGCAACCCATGCCAGTTTCAGATTATGCAAAGTTGGCATGGGCGCTTGCTAGTCGCCATTGGAAGCACGCTATGCCAAAGCAGAAACGATATTTGTAGATTGAACGTGATATTTGACAATATATGATATAAAATGGAGAAAAGGCCACACTGTTTTATATCCCAATTATTATAGAAAGGATTAACTCATGAGAAATCGTAGGAGCAATGATTATCCACAACCGAAGAAAAAAAAGAAGCCTTTGCGAAGGATATTGTTTTGGGCGTTAATAATTTTCATCCTGTTTACGCTCTATACCGTCTTTGAAGATGATGAAATTTTCACAGGAGGCAACGACGACCTGATGGGAAAGCTCTTTGATGAGGGGGATAGCTGGGTTGTCTACTGGTACTTGTGTGGAACAGACTTGGAGAGCAAAGGCAATTTCGCCTCGACAGACTTGGAAGAGCTGTGCAAAGTCACGTTGCCAGACAATGTCAGTGTAGTCATCGAAACTGGCGGCGCTTTTTCATGGAAAGACTCCCGCATTGACCCAAATATGCAATGCAGATTTTTGTACAGCAATAATACCCTTGAGCTAGTTGAGAAATTGCCCAAAGCCAATATGAGCGACCCAGCCACCTTGGCCAGTTTTCTAAATTTCTGCAATGGCAACTATCCTGCTGACCACATAGCTTTGGTGATGTGGGACCATGGAGGCGGGTCGGTCGGGGGGATAATCTACGATGAGGTCTACAACACTCCTAGCATGAGCCTCGTCAATCTGAGAAAAGCGTTGGAAATGGCCTTCACGCCTTCAAAAGACAACCCGCCCCTTGAGTTGATCGGTTTTGACGCTTGTTTGATGGCAACAGTGGAGACAGCTGCAATGTGCCAAGACATAGCCCGCTACATGGTAGCTTCTGAGGAGCTGGAGCCTGCATGCGGATGGAATTACGAAGGGTTCTTGGGCGCCCTTGCCGAGGAGCCGAGGCTCAATGGCGCAATGCTGGGCAAAGCGATATGCGACTCATATGCCCAAGGCGCAAACTTGGTTATGCAAGCGGGGGAGATAACATTGTCTTGTGTAAACTTGATGCGTTTGGACACCTTATTGGCTGCATGGCACAATGTTGGGGTTGAGGCGCTAGCGTCTGCTTGCGAAAACCCTGCCTTTTTCTCTGAATATGCCCGCAGCGCCGAGGCTGCCGAGAAATACGGTCCAAATGAGAAGTCAAGGGGCTTTACCGGCATGATCGATATTGGCGACATGGTTATGGGCGCCTCAGGCATCTTGCCTGAGACAGCAGCCTCTATAGAGAGCACGCTTGCAGAATGTGTCGTATACAAGATTAATGGGCCATACCGTATGAGAAATACTGGGCTTTCCTTCTATTATCCCCTCGACATGGGCAAAAACGGGATTGCGGCCTACTCTACAGTTTCAGTAAGCAAGGCTCATGATTATCTGTATGAATTTTTGGTGGATGGGCAATTGAGCTGGGACGGGGCGCAGTATGCACGCTCAATGAGCTATGTTGATATTCCTAACCAGCAAAAGCCCGAAGCGCCCGAAGTGCCCCAGTTTACTGAAGCGTCGCTTCCAGAAATAGCCAGCATCACTGGGCTTGGGCTGGAGGATTATCCTGTGTCTTACGACAGGGACATGAATGCAACCCTCAATTTAGGCAGCGAAGTCGCCAGCCAGCTGGCAGGGGTATACTTTAATCTTGCATTTTATGACGAGGTTGACGATTGCATTTTTATGCTTGGCAGGGATAATGACTTGGATGCCGACTGGGAGAATGGCGTATTCAAAGACAATTTCTGGGCACAGTGGGGAGCAATAGACGGAGCTGTGGCATATATGGATTTGGTATTTGAAAGCGATGTTTATGACGCTTACTCAGTCCCGATACTATTGAATGGGGAAGAATACAGCCTAGCTGTGGTTTATGTCTATGCTACTGAACAATTCGAAATACTAGGGGCGAGAAGCTCTCTTGGGGAGAACGGATTGGCGTCTAAAGAGATTGTCCCGATATACCCAGGGGATGAGATAACAACGATACTTTATGTGATCGACTTGCTTGATGAAGAAATAACCCTTTATAAGTCAGAGGTTGCCACAATCACTGTCAATGCCAATACCCGCTTCCAATACGAGGATTTGTGGGATGGAGAATTCCTTTTCTTCTTTGAGATGGTCGATGCCCAAGATGAGTCCCGTTATTCGGAAATGGTTACTTTCACAGTTGAGGGCGGAGCGCTGTTCGTAGACACAGATTAAGATTATATGCAATACAAAAGCGCCAGTGAGCTGGCGCTTTTGTGGTTTTACTTGCCAGCCATTGAAGCCAGCAGGAGCATTTCGATGATTACTGCCCCAGGCAGGACAGCCCATGAGTATTCAAAGCCAAACAACATGCCCAGCAGCACAAACAAGGCAACAGCTCCTATCCACAAGGCGCCGCTGTAAAGGCCAAATTTTGCCTGTGCCCCAGAGCTAGAAAAATCCAGCGGGTTGTAGAAATCCTCTTGAAGCCGTTTTGCCGCCAAATGCTTGGTCCTGTCAGGCTCAGTAATAGCCAGATATGCGGCTACTGCCAAGCTTGGCAAAGCAAAGGGGGCAAGGATGGCTAGGGCTTGGGCAATGCTTCCAATTTTCACAGACAAGGCTGCCAGCCCAAAAGCCCCAATCCCGAAGAGGAGCATAAAGGCGCAAATGGTGTAGGCCATTGCCCTTTTTTTATCCATCGGCTTATAAAAGGCGCTCTCTTGGGTTAAGGCGATGTAGGTCAAGAGGGCCAATGGCGCCATATCAAACACAAAGCATGTGGCTACGACTTCAACCAAGCTTCCCCTGATGAAATATGCGACGCCCTTGACTGCAAGCCCAAATACTATTACTGACACACAAGCGGCAATCGCAGCTACTGTTTTTTTCTTCATATAACGTCTGGTATCCATAAACACCAATTGTAGATATATTTCTTTTTCATGGGCTCCTTTGCGGCTACTTTCTTGGTGCCGGCAACTCGCTGTTTGGAATGCCTCAAAGTCCCCCATTCTATTTTTTATGTAGCTTAGGACTTGTCAAACAATAACTTGAACAAGTCGTTGTTTATTGAGGATTAATAATATAGTTCCAATTGGGGAATTTATTACCTTCTTTCAAATTAATCTTGGCGAAATCTTCATCACTTACTTT
>WRIE01000083.1 GCA_009782875.1 Eubacteriaceae bacterium
AGAAACTTTCGCGGCATAAACGCTTTGGCTTAACTGCATTATATTGGCTAAATTTTGCTAGAGAGGAGGGAGAAATCAAACTAAGAAAAGCGAGTTTTGTGTCTTGACAAATTTTCGTTTTTAATTGATGTGCATCTGCAGTAGATGGAAACAAGGCATCCCATCTTCTATCAACAATTAAACTATTGCTTAGAGGTTGGCAAAGAAAAAGATGGGGGAAGCATCTCATGGATCAAGTGCATCTTTTAATGCTTTTTCAATCGTTTGGCTCGAAATGCCAATATCAAGTAAAAACTGGCGGTCTAATTCGTTTCCTTTCAGAGCAAATGCTTTTTTGACAATTTCTAGTCTAGATCGCGTTCAGCTTTTTCAAGCTCTCTTCCCTCCTTCCTTCCCTTTTTCTTTTTTCGCTTTTCCAACTCTGCAATCAAGGGAGCAAAATCAATCCATGGCAAAGTTTCTACAAATTTTTCGCCGATGTCCAATTTTATCTCCTTTGCGGATCGGATTATCGTATTTTCAGCAGTCTTGTGGATTATGTCCTGCATTTCAATATATAATGCTGATAAATCCAAGTCTTTTTATGAGGCACGAAGGGGTTCCTTCGTGCCCATAGACAATTTCCGAAATCACAGTTCAAGAGAGCATTTAATCCTGATCTTGAATTTCATTAAGCACTTTTTCTATAGTTTGGCTTGATATGCCAATATCAAGTAAAAACTGGCGGTCTAATTCGTTTCCTTTCAGAGCAAATGCTTTCTTGACAATTTCTAGATCGCGTTCAGCTTTTTCAAGCTCCCCTCTTGCCTTCCCTCTTCCTTTTTTCGCTCTTCAAACTCTGCAATCAAGGGAGCAAAATCAATCCATGGCAAAGTTTCTACAAATTTTTCGTCGATGTCCAATTTTATCTCCTTTCCGGATCGGATTATCGTATTTTCAGCAGTCTTGCGGATTATGTCCTGCATTTCTATTGCAATATGCAAAGGAATTTCATTTTTGCTCACAGCTTCTTCTAACTTGGCAATCAGCAACTCGGCAGTTGCTTTGAAAGCATCTATCTTTTTGTTTGATAGAGGATCGAAAGTTCTTAGGTAGAATTGCCCAATTGGAAACAAGCAATTATCAGCCATGTCTTCCACACTCATGTTCTCAAGTGAAATCACTGGAACCTGCAACTCTGTTTTCTGCCCGTTAAAGAAACTGATGTTCCATTGTATGGTTTTGGGAGTACTTTTTCCACTTTTAAGATAAATCACACAAGATTTTGGGAACGAGATATCCAAACTATATTTTGAGCTCGACATGTTATGAGCGATAGCACCGCCAACATTATATTTAAACATCCTTACAGCAATATCTTCAGAATCGTAGGCATCCGACTCCAACTCAATATGGTACAGGTTTCCTCCAATACGAGGATAGAAATCCGATACAATCCCCACATACTTTTCATGAATTGTCTCTTTGTCAAGCCATACAACACTTGTGCCCAATGGGATCTCTTCACTTAACAAGCCATTCATAAAGCGAATTGTTAGATCATCATCCTGGGACAATGTTCTCTTTAGAATTTTATCATAGCTCAGGACGTGTTGTTGCGTTTTTTCATTATCATCAAAGACTGTCAACTAGTCTAGAATCTCCTATTAAATAGAAATATTTGGAAGCAATACAAAACGCCATGAACAACTGCAGTTGATTTTACCAATATTGAACTTGCATACTAACGTACGTTCCCATAATTGCTCCCTTATAATTCTACTACATAGATGCGATACTTGAAATTATAATTTTAGTGCTTTTTTCCATTTTAACACACCTTTCAACTTATCCGTGTTGCTATTCAGCCGTGCGTTCTACTGCCACTCTTCGCCAATAGCTTCCCCAGCGAGTTTAATTGCATTTTGCTGCTCTTCAGGCAGGTGGAAAACCAGAGAGTGGAGGCTCTCAACAAAGAGCATCTCGCTGTCGCTTAAATCAGAAAAATCTTCATTGAGCCACTTTTTTGTTAGAGCCGCAATTTCCAACATGCCAAGATTTGAGAGGGCTAAATGAATCTCTTCACTAGTTAGCCATCCATCTATTAGGACATCCTGCAAATCGCCAAGGGAATGCACTTTAGTATTGATAAGATTTAATTTTTCCATTGTGGAATCAATATTGCTGATTTCATCTACCAGTTTTGTGTACTCTACACTATCCATCTTTTCTCCTGCATTAAAGAAAAGAGTGGGAGTCTCACTTTTTCCGACAGTCTCTACAAAGACACTGTTGCCTGCGCCTGTAGACCATAATATTATCTGTTCGGTCAAAACAAACGCGCAGGCTTTGATATATCCGAAAAGCTCATCATTGAACCCAAAACGTGTAGACAGCTCAAGTATCGCCTTGTTTACTGTTTCGAAAACTTGGCTGCCTTCCATACGTGCAATTTTAGTCTGCAAATACTCAATCGCTTGTTTGCTCAGTTCGAGCTTTTCCATATTTGTGCCTGCTATTAAGCAGCCGACTGCAGTCGAAAGCACTGGACCAAATATATTGGTTAATAGCTGCCCGTACCCTTTATCATGGCTTGCCATCAGTGTATGGATGTCATCAGGCGAGAAAAGCAAACAAAAGCTGTTCTCTAAATATGCTGCTTGCATATAAGCTTGGATGTATTCAATGCCAGCTAAGTCGCCAATAGGGTTGAAAAGGGGGTACTCGGTGCAATCATGGATTTCATGGGCAAAGAACGATTGGTCGTATATATCGAAAAATTCGCTGATTTCATCTATAAATGTTGAGCGGTAGTGGACATTATTTGTTTCAAGCAGATCTAACAGCAGTTTTTCATGGATTTGTTTAGCCGATATTACTAATTCAGACACTTTGGTTTGCCCCTTTTGATAGATCGATTTTAGGGGCTCCATTAGGGCGCCAAGGGCATCATCAGGATTTTGGAATGCCTTTAGCCACACACCTATTGTGAACATGATAGATGCCATAAATTCCGAGGCTTCTTCTTCCAGAATTGATGAAGAGTCTCCAGAGTTGTGCATGGTTGCTTTGTCAGCCAACAGCATTAGGCATTCGTTTTGCATCCGCTCAATTTCAAAATCACTTACAAGCCCTTTTATGTAAGCTTGCTCAAGAAGGGATGAGAAATAGTTGCTGCCATTTAAGGTTGATATGTCAATTTTACTTGATCTTTGAAGACTATCACTCATAATCTTCATACCCGCTTTCAAGTTTGCCGTTCTCGGAATAATCGATAGAAAGCCCGAAGCGCAAGTTGCGGGCAAGCTGATGGAGCTCGCTGCCTGACAGCATTTCGAGTGATCCTCTGCAAGTATTGTCATAAGAGTTTTTCATGTACTTTAGCAGTTCGTCATCGCTCATCAAACCTATAGTATCGTTTTTATAATAATAGAAGATCTCGACAAGATCGTGGAGTGTTTGCTCATAGTTTTGCATTGACAAGTAAGGCGAATCGCAAAACTCCTTGATAATGCTATCCAAGATTCCTGTGCCAAATTCAATGCGCCCAAAGGCTTTTAGCATGTCATCCCGGGTTTGGACAAGCTCCAATGCTTGCACTTGGGTGAGCGAAAGCCCATATTGTGAGGAGTAGCGGTTGCATTGGAGAACTTCACTTACTGCACGCTGTTTAAGTATGCCTGGAGAAATTGGTATTAGCTCAAAACCCAATTTGGATGCCTCCTTTGTTTTGCTAGTGGTGAAGGAAGTATTATATAGTTAATTTTTTGGTATGAATGGAAGAGCAAGTATTACATTTTTATTGCGCCAAAACTGACTCGACAACATTGCTTAAATGATAAAAAATGCCTTGCGCAAGTATAAAAAAAGTATAGTCCTCTATTTATTATGCCATATTTAAACCTGCAGGGAAATGCAAGCTACAACCTTTTGCCCAAGGCTTGAATGCGACAAATAGATGCTTGCCACTGGCTTGGGACTGCTTTCTTAATATGCAAAATATGCCACTGATGGCTCGCTAATCTGTTGCGGGAAACATGAAAATCTGCTAATTTTATCGGCATTGCTTTAGTTGCAACATATCCTGTATACTGTTTGCGAAGCGGGACAATGCCCGCCCATGGATTCTAAGAGGCATCCAAGCCGAGCTTTGGACCAGTAATTAGCTGTCCACTTATGTTGCGCCCCATCCTCTTGGCATCCTGCGATAGGAGATCAATTGATGAAAATTACGATGGCTGCGCGCGAGTTGTCAAGGATAGAAATTATGCTGTCTGAGTCTGCCAAGAAGGATAGGGAATACCTATGGAAACATCGGGAAAACGCTCCACGCAAAAAAGCACAATCTAGCAGCGATCTTCAGAAAGCCCAGCGCAACCTCGCCACTAAGAAGAATCTGTTGAAGATAATTAGGAAACCCCTAGCAAAAACTGGCATTGAAAACCAGCCTGATATAACCTTTGAGCTCCCTTTTGACAGTATAAACCTATTAACCAGCATGCTGCAGCTCTCAATCAAGAAAACCAGAAGATACGTTATGAAAATGGAATCTGGCGCTGATCTAGAACAGGAGAATATCCGCAACCAATACAACAACATGAAAGCAGCGATAAAGGAGAGGGAGAGAATAATAGAAAAACTTAGAGGCAAAAATACTGGGGCAATGGGATCTGGCTAGAATGTGCTTGAACACTGGCCAAAGATTGCTTGCAGTGTCCAAGACCCTGGCTAATCCTGCCTCCCTGCGAAGCAAAGAATTTAGGCACAGACACTCCCAGCCACACTTCGGCTAACCTTTGGCCAGCTTGTGGATCATCTCATAGTCCTGTGGTGTATCTGCGTCCAACAAAACGCCAATATCATCAACTTCGACAGTTTCAACCTTCACGCCAGAGTTCCGAATAGCCCCCCTCAGGCCATCGTTTCCGTTGTATGCAAGCAGATCCGCTACCATGCTGCGTTTGATTAGAATGGGATGCCCGCTCTTTCCTCCATGGACAGGTGTGACGATGCCAGCCCCAGTTTCTTCATAGCAATAAATCATCTTCTCCAGAGTATCCGGCTTAAACAGTGGAATATCACAGGGCAGGAAAAAGTGTATTTCTGTTGTTCTTGACAAAGCATCCATCCCCATTTTCGCAGAATAGAACATATCAGTGGAGGCGAAATCGCGGTTTTCTATGTATCTAATCTTCTCATATCTGTCCAGATGGCTGCGGAGCCTGTCCGCCTCCCTGCCGACAACAACAACAAGCTCACAAGTGCCTGCCCCTATAAGCTTGTTTATCACCGTCTCAATAATCGTAGAGCTGCCCAATGGCAACATAGGTTTAAAGCTGCCCATCCTAGAAGATCTGCCAGCAGCCAGTATTACCGCGCCAAGCTTGTCCATATAGCATAAATCCTTGAATTTTCACAGTTTTTTTGTAAACCGCCAAATAATAGCCGCATTTTATCTGCTTAAGCATACCATTATCGGCTCCCAAGCCATATAGCCCTGTCACGCCATTCTCAAAAAAAATCCTCGCCCACATATCTACTAGAAAAATCCTCAAAGCAAATGAGGTTAAAGATTCTCTATGGACCAAGCAATTTCGCATTCTACACCGATGCGCCTCAAAGCTTTTGCAGAAGGCCGCCGATTGTGTTGCTTTCGAGCCTCCTCATGTAAACCACAGTTTTTGCCTCTCTTGCACTATAGTTGACATGCCCTGGGCGAAGAAGTCGATTGTCGCTTCAATATCCACATCGCTGAAAAACAAGCGCTTTTGCTGGATTGTGCCTGAAGAAGCCAACTGCACAACCCGCGCTATGTCCCGCTGGGGAACACACAGAACCTCCTGCGTTTTTTTTTGCATCTCCAAGCCGCCAATGAGGGGGGATGCGCTGCCATTCATGCAGGTTGATCTTCAATGAGAGGGCTGGCAAACGGCTTTTGTAAAAAGCACTATCCTTTTGGCGTACGATAGAATCTCCCAAGCGCTTTCGAGCTGCCAACCAAGCAATGTGTCAGGAGTCGAGTTGCCTCCCAGTCAGGTTTTGATGCTAGCCAGTTTTCGATGTGAAATGCGGGAATTTGACCGATTTCCATTTTGTTTGAAATCCTTATCAAGATCCCAATAAATAGTGGGCGCAGAATGACTCCATTTTTTGACTGTCATAAACATGCAGGCTGCAATGGCGCAGTCTCTCCAGGTTTGGATAAAGGCATCCTGGAAAGCCATTGTAGAGATTGTTAATCCGTGGGTGCTTGCACGCCTGGCAAGCCCTTCCAAGTCCCAGCTTCCTGTATCGTCAAACACAGTTTCATGTTCTTTCGCTGTGTCCTGCTCTTTGCATTGCCAGCGCCGTGCCACAAAATCCCAGTTTCGTTTAGCAGTATAGGGCTCTTCACAACAGCATCCGGCTTCTGGTTTGAGCGACAACAGCTTGCTCCCAGGCATAGCTATGTAGCTGCCATGAAATCCGCAGAGAGGATGGTCGCAGGAAGATGGGCTCATGTTATTTATATCAACTAGGCTCCCGCATTGCTCTTTTATCTGCCCAACCAGCTCATCAAGGGTAAAGCGCTGATTGTCCGTAGATTTCGGGCAAATCTTCCCTCAAGGTTGGCTCCCCGCCGCTCAGTTGCAGCAAAGTTTCCCCCGCCCGCGGCTAATTTGAACTTGCGGTACTGGCGCACCGCGAAGTGATCCTGGTCTTTCGCCTCCAACCGATCGAACATCAAATCGACCACGTTCTTAAACGACTCGTCCTCCTCACGAACTTCCATCGCGCCGATCATCTCAGCGAGAGTGGCGAAGTTGCGCTCATTTTTCGGCGACTCGTAATGCAAATAAGCGATGAGCGCTGTGTAGAGCAGTATTTCGCTTTTCTCCCAATCTCGTCCCCGCCTTTCTTCTCACCCTTAGTGTTGGCGATGAGGCAAGACACCAGTTTAAGGATATCCTTCTCTTCCTTTATATAACTGAAGGGGCTATACCGCATCGATTTCTTAAAGTTGATGGTGTTCAACACCCGTATGCGATACCTGTACCGAAGCAGCATACGCCCGCATTCGGTTAGGATGCTGGCTTTCGGGGCTTCACCGTGTCGCTCAAACCATCTTCGGCGGTCTGGAATATGACCGTCATTGGCTCGGCGGCGGACACGCTTTCGGGGAGTGCCGCGCCCATCGTAACGGCGGCGGCGATTGCCAAGACTACCGTTGTTTTTCCATCGCCCGGATCTCCCTGTATGACCGTGATTTTTCCGTATGGGATACGGATACCACAGCCAGTTTATCGCCGTGGCTTCCGCCTCGTTCATGCGGATTAGCTTCAATTCTTCTTTTGAATTAGCCATGAAAATACTCCTTTTTTGATTTGGTATATCTATATAAAAGCCCCTTGGCGGTGACATCTTTCCGCTTCGGGGCTTGTAAACTTCGGTGGAAATATACATAAATCCGTGCTATACTATTTTCTGGAAACAATGCGAACCAACAAAGTGAGGACGGCTGAAAAATGAGCAAGTTGAGTTTTACAGTCATTGAGAATAATGAGGAAACATCTGTCTTTGGATTACGCCAGAAGTCAAATGACAGGACACAAGCAAAGGATATCCCGGCTATTTCAAAAAAATATTATGAAGCTATGGGCAAGAAAAGCGGTGAGGTAATTCCGTTTTATGTCATATCAAAAGACTACAAAGAAAGCACAAAGGATTTTCAGCTTTTTGTCGGCGGCGTGATTGAAAAAGATAATCTTGAAACATTAGTAATCCCAAAAGGTATTTATGGAAAGGTCACAATAAAACCAAAGATGGGCTTTATGTGGGGACTGTCCATTGGTGAAGCAAAAAGGTCTTTCTATACGGCGTGGCTTCCAGAGTCGGATTACACAGCACTAAACATGGAGTACGAATATCATACCGAAATCAGCACAGGCAGAAACCCGCAAATTGATATTCTTTTTTCCATTATAAAACGAAATGATTAGGCGTGATGTGCGAGGGAAGAACGGGGAACGTCACTCGCTTTCTTAAAGCGTGTGACCCACTCTGACGGTTAGGCTTCGCCATAACCGCCGTGGGCGCTGCCGCGGGGGAACGCCGCCACGGGCGGGGATAGCGTCCGAACGGATAAGCCGCCGAGTGAACCGCGCCGCCTTTCCGTCCGTCCGCTTCGGGCTTCGTGCGGATCGCCTCGCCTGTCGGCGTGTCGCTTCACCCTTTCCCGATGGGTAACGTGCGAGAGCAAGGCTAAACGAAGTAAGTCTGATTACGTTAACGGAGTGTTGATATATGGAACAAAAAAACACGAAAAAACGCGGTGCAGTTACGCAAGCGATAAAAATAATAATACAGCGGCTTATTGGCTTTGCCCTGTTTATTGCAGCGGCGGGAACAATTATTGATATTCGCGGAAACATCTTCTTTATAGTATACTTTGCGTCTTCGGTTATCGCCGTTGTTGTTTTGCTTAATGGTAATCAAGACGTATTAAACGCGAGAGAACAAAAACAGGAAAATGCTAAAGTATGGGATAAAATATTAGTGCTGATTCTTGTATTACTTTCGTTTTTCGGAATTTACTTAGTCGCTGGGTTTGGTGCGAGGTTTGCTTGGGCAAGGCTTTCTGATATATGGTTGTATATAGGTTATGTGTTTTTAGTACCTTCATATATCTTTACCCTGTGGCCGATGATGGTAAACCGACACCTTGAAGGCTATGTGCGGATTCAAAACGACAGGGAACATAAAGTTATTTCATCGGGTCCATACAGTATTGTACGACATCCAACATATTTGGGGAGCATTACTGGGATAATCGCCATAGCATTGATATTTGGAACTATACCGATTGCCATTACCGCCGCTATTATCATTGCTATCGTCATTACTCGGACACACTTTGAGGACACCACATTAAAAAAGGAACTTGACGGCTATCTCGCTTATTCAGATAAAGTGAAGTATCGCTTATTCCCTTTACTTTGGTAAAGATAGGAGGCAAAAAAAGCGGATACTTCATAGAGATGTCCGCTTCGCTGTCATTGGTTCGCCGCCATCGGCAAGGCGGCTTTTTTCTTCATGTACCACTCGTTGATAGTCCTTGTTTTTCTCCCGCCATTCCCGTTGATACTCGCTCTTTTTTTCGTGCCATAAATCATAGGCGGCAACTTCTTCCGGCGTAAGCGGCAACCCCGCTTTACTGCGTTTTGCTATTTCAGAAATTAACAACGGTTGGGGATTATCTACCGCTTAGGCGGTGGTCGCACCCTCGCGCTTCGGCGGTCGGCGTACCGTTTTCCGTAAGCGTTGGGCGTTGTTCCATGTTTCCTCGTCTACAATGACAGGGATAAGCCATCAATAACATATTGTTCTTCCGGCTCGGTCTTGCAGTGGGTTTTCGTCCTGTAGTTCTCGCATACGGTCTTGCCAAGTACCATGCGCCCCATGTATTCGGGTCTTTTGAGAATACCGCCCACGGTTGAATTAGACCAAGCGTAAGGGTCTGCGTACCCTGCGGCTCGAACGGGCGCGCCTATCCTTTCCCAATGCGCGGACGGTATCGGGATTTGCTCGGTGCGTAGTTCCTTGCCAATATCGCGCACACATTTACCGTCAATAATGCTTTGAAATATCCAGCGCACCACGGCGGCGGCTTCCTCGTCAATAATCCAATCGTATTTGTCCTCTTTGCCGGCAAGGTAGCCGTAGGGAATACTGCCCGAACAGCGCAAGCCCTTTTCCATTCTTGACTTGAAAACCGCCTTGATTTTCGGCTTGTATCGGCAACGTACCACTCATATCACGGCACGGAAAATCGACATAATATCAAAGCCGTTGGCGGTGTCGAGGTTGTCATTTGCGGCGATAAATCGGACATTGTACTCGTCAAAAGTCCTTTTCAGCAGCCCGACTTCCACTACATCGCGCCCTATGCGGCTTTGGTCTTTGATAATGACCGTTGCCACGTTTCCCACCTTATTTCTTCAAGCATAGCGTCAAGCCCCGGACGCTTGAACGTAGTACCTCGCACCCCGTCATCGGTAAAGTGCCGGCTATTCTGACAGCCGTTTTTGTGGGCGTAGTCCTCTAAAATCTGCTTTTGATGGGCTATACTTACGCTGTCGCTTTTCTGTTCATCGTCTTTGGAAAGCCGCTCGTACAGGGCGGTTAGCTTGCCGTTGTTAGGTTGTTTCATGGTATATCACCTCTTTTATTTTTGAGGAATCATAAATCCTCTGTCCTTAGTATAAAGACCCTTTCGGATCGGTGACCACGAATGATACCGGGTAATCCTTAGACCGGCACTGCATGAGGTTCGGCTTTAGGACGAAGCGGGTCTTGCCGCTGCCCGATCCACCGATGATCAGCATATTTTTATTGCGGGCGTACTGCGGCTGTGCCGGGCGCGGGTTCATGGTCAGCCCCTCGGTCTGCGTCAGGATGATGTTGTTCTCCGGGTTTTTATCCATGAATGGGACGATGTCAGCCGGCCGCCCCCATGAAGCGTTTTGTCAACTGTAATTTTTATTTTATTGGCGCTTTTCAACAAAGATGGCTTTTGCGGTTCGCTTGTGCTATACTGTATGTGTGCCGTGCTGTATCAATATTTTCTACGAACACAGAGGGGATTGGCGGCGTTATTTATATACTGCGGGGGTTGCGATATGGAGATTATTTCACTTACAGATGAATATAATGAAAAAGTTGAGCGGATAGTTGTTGAAACTTATAGCGGTGAGAGCGAAGGTATTTTGTATGAAATGAAAATAGCCGTACATCGTGAATTGTTTGATTTGCGTGATTTACCTTGTCTAATTGCGCTTTCGGAAGAACAAGAAATAC
>WRIE01000084.1 GCA_009782875.1 Eubacteriaceae bacterium
CTAGTGCTCTGTAAAGTGTAAAATCGCTACAAAACTGCTTGAAAAAATTTTGTTATAGACATACAATAAATGACATAAAGTCCAATATTGCGAGTTGCTGATATGCCCAGACAAGCATACGAAGTAAAACTGACATTAGCTGAAAAAGATGCGCTAATTGAAAAATGGCAAATCATCTTCGAAAGAGATAATGCATGCAAATATCCTGTTGCAACTCAACGCTAGCGGCAAGTCCAAAAAGCTGACAGACAGGGAATAGCAGAGTTGCTGCACATATCCACAAACACGGTAAGCGCAGTTAAAAGGAAGTGTTCCGGGGGCGGGGCACAAGCCGCGTTAAACAGGAAAATCCGCTTGACAGACTCGTTTGTGTCAAAGATTACAGGCGAGTTTGAAGAGCGGATTATCGCAACAGCGCAGGCGCCAGCCCCGCCAGTTTCAATATCCCCACACCGCTATTAGCGAAATGCTGAACTCAAACGAAGCCAAGCCCCATTTAGGCAGATACTAGTGCTTTCCCAAACTCGGCGACCCTGGGTATGTCTGTTGCATGGAAGACATTCTAAGGCTTTACCAAAAAGAATACGATAAAAGGTGTGCCGCTTGTATGCATGGACGAGAAGCCGATCCAGCTTTTTGGGGAAACCCAGGGAAGGATTGGGGCAAAGCCTTTGTCGTTGGGCCCGGAAACCGGGATAGTCCACCGGGGCTGCCCGGAAGTAGTGGATTACGAGTACACAAGGAAGGTCGTCGCTTCAATTTTTATCTTCGGGATGGAGGCATGCCGAGGCTAGAGCCCAGCGCGCCAAGGGCGATTTTGAGCAATGGCGCAAAAGGTTGCCGAAGAGCGCTTTTCAGGCGCGGATAGGATCCTGCTAGTCTCGGACAACTTGACACAATACCAAAGCGGCTTTTTACGAAACTTTGTAGCCCCGGGTTGCAGCCTATTTGTGTGAAAAGCATGGGTTCCGGCATACGCCAAAACATGGAAGCTGACTGAATTTTGCTGAATGCGAGCTGAGTGTCCTGGCTAGGCAATGCCTTGGGAACAAGAGGATTGCTGATTTGGACGATTTGAGTGAATCCATAAAATACTGGGAGGAAGATCGCAACAAAAACCAAGTCGGTGGGCAATTTACCGACGAAGATGCAAGAGTTAAGCTGAAGCGCTTATATCCTACTCCTATTTTCAAGGAAACTGCATAGATGGATAAAAACAAATTAAAATGGTTTTGTAGCGATTTTACACTTTACAGAGCACAGACTCCGGCTGATTGCCTTTGAAGCGACTTTCCCCCCGAAGAGTCTTCGTACCCTTTGACACTCTGTAATATCATGCTTCTCTTGCTCTTGGATATTTCCCCCGCCGTTGCATCATTCAAGCCCACAGTGCTGACATCGTAGCCCTGCGTCCAAAAATGCCTATTTGCAAACTTGTGTTTCAAATTTGCATGTTTGTCGAAGACCATCAGCGCGCTTTTCCATTTCAGATAGCCCAAAAAGCTGAGACACTGATCTTGGGCGGAATTTCCACTAGCATATGCATGTGGCCTGCCATCAACAGGCTAAAGCCTAGGGCAAAAAATGAAAGAGCGCAGGCACTTCGGATCTGCCTGCGCTCTTAAGGGCTTTGATAATTATTCAGAGTTGTATTTCTTGGTTTCATAAATAATACAGCCTATGGTTTTAAGGTTGTTCAGTCTTTTGTGACAGTGGTCTTGATGACTGTTGGAATGCCTTTTTCGTTTAGCGACATAACCTTGCATTTGTTATTAGAAATGAAAATCTCTGAGCAGCAGCTGCTGCAAAAATACTTTCTTCTGCCTATTTTCCCGAGGAACTTATATCCGCACTGTGGACAATTAATCATGATTCTTTCTCCTAACACCCAATTATACTGATCTGATTCCCAATTGTAAACTATTTTTAATTAGGAAAGTTAGCTTTTGCTTGGTTTAGGCTAAACAACCTACACATGCATTTTGTACATGTAGTGCCAAAATATGCCTTGCGGCGAAATATTCTCAAAAAAAGATGGAAATATTATATGTATAACCTATCATCTAATGCAAAAAAAGTATATCGCCTGTTGATTTCGCCGTAATCAATGTGTTAATGTCAAATTGCTTGGATGATTTTTCTAGAGTATATATGAGCTATGTTAATGATTCCGACATAAATAATTAATATTTGATTAATAGAAAAGAGGTCTTGCACATATGAGAATCCTCTTAGTGGAAGACGAAATCGGAATATCGGAGCCACTGGTTACCTTGTTGGAAAAGAGCAAAATCTCAACAGATGCCGTCTATGACGGGGCAAGCGGCTTGATCCAGGCACAGAAAGGTTATTACGATGTAATTGTATTAGATATAATGCTTCCAGAAATGGACGGTATCGATGTCTTAAAAACCCTGCGGGCACAAGGGGTCCATACCCCTGTTTTGCTATTAACTGCTAAGGATTCGGTTGATGACAAAATAGCCGGCCTTGAAATCGGAGCTGACGATTATTTGACAAAGCCATTTTATCCACAGGAAGTTGTAGCAAGAGTAAGGGCGCTTGCACGCAGGAGCGCGGACTGGTCACAAGGCGACAGGCTTTCCTTTGAGGATATTACATTGATTGTATCAAACGCTATTGTCGAAGTTGCTGGCAAAGCGGAGAACTTGACCGCAAAAGAAGCCCAAATACTTGAGATGCTGGTTAAGAATGCTGGTAATGTCATAAGCAAAGAAAAGTTGCTAGACACTGTATGGGGTCTCGATAGCGAGGCGACGTACAACACAGTTGAGATATATATACATTATTTGCGTAAAAAGCTTGAAAGAAGCTCAAAAGTTAAAATTATAACTGTCAGGGGGCTTGGATACTCTCTTAGAGAATCAAAATGATAATGGAGGAGGGTTTACCCCACCCGAAGCCACTGTGCTCAATAAACTAAAAATCAATATGCTTTTAACAAATTCTGCAGTCTTGTTTGTGATTATCCTTATTGTTTCCGTAATCATATTTTCAAGTCTGCAGATAAATGTTCTCAATGACACAGACGAACAAATGCTCATGCAATTCATACAGCTGAGATTGTTGCTAAATGAGATTGAGGGTAAAAGCCAAGAGCCAGATTTGCTCAATGACCTTGAGGCATTGAAGAACAGGCTTGCCCGCTCTTCTTTGAGTTATGTCGTTTGGGATGAGAATTTTCAGTGCCTTGATGACCACAATGTTTTTGCCGATTTTGATAATTTAGCCAGAGTGGCAATGCTGGCATTTGCAAAGGATCCCCAATATAAGAAAAATATCAAGGATGAGAGTGGCGTCTTTTTCATACACGACTTGTCTGGGTTGGGTACAAACGCAAGGATAGCAACTTTTGTCACTGCTAACGACGCCGGGTATTTGAGGGTGCTGCAAATTGTCAGCAACATGGATATAAAAAATGACATTTCGAACAGGCTCTTAAAGATCATGATTTTAACTGGCTGTTTTGGCGTTATTATTTCTTTTCTTACTAGTTATTTTATTACAGGCAGGGCTATGAAGCCGATTGAGGACAATTTGAGGAGACAAAGAGAATTTGTGGCGGATGCATCTCATGAGCTGCGTACCCCTATAACAGTTGTTAGGACAAATCTCGATGTTGCCCTGTCAAGCTTGGAGGACACAGTCAAATCCCAATCAAAATGGCTCCAAAACGCCTACCAAGAGACAGAGCATATGGAAAAGCTGATTTCTGACTTGCTTATGCTGGCGCGCCATGATTTGGGGGATGACATCCTTAGCTATACAACCTTCAATCTTGTTGAATCTGTTATGGAAGCAATTGACCGTATAAAAGATTATGCCAGCAACAAGGGGATAATAATAGAGTTGGAATGCAGTTTGCAGGAGCTTGTTATACATGCAGACAAGTCAAAGCTGCAACAATTGACTTTGATTCTGCTCGACAATTCCATCAAATACAGTCCATCTGGCACAATGGTTATAGTCAGCATTGCAAAAGGCAAGTTCAATAATGCTGTGGTCAGTGTTTCGGATGAAGGCATAGGCATAGCACCGGAAGACTTGAAGAACATATTTGAAAGGTTTTATCGAAGTGACAAGGCCCGCTCTAGGAGGGAAGGCGGTGTTGGGCTCGGGCTAGCGATAGCAAAATGGATTGTGGATGCCCATAAAGGCAGCATTATTGCTGAAAGCGGCAAGGGAGAAGGCACTAGGATGGTTGTCGCGCTGCCTTTGGGCGCAGCTTCCACCAAGGCTCAATAAATGGAAGGCAAGAAAAAATGCAAAGATTAAACGAAAAGCAACAATGGGCTGTTGACAATGTTGACGGGCCTCTATTGATCTTGGCTGGGGCAGGCAGTGGTAAAACACTGACAATAACCCATAGGATTGCCAATATTATTCTGACAGGAAAGGCATTGCCGTACCAGATCTTGGCTTTAACATTCACAAACAAGGCTGCTGCCGAAATGCGTGATAGGATTGACAAGTTTGAAATAGAGAATACCAACCAAATATGGATGGGGACTTTCCACTCAATTTGCGCCAGAATTTTACGAATCCATGCTGATGAAATCGGGTATGATCGCAGCTTCACTATTTATGACACTGACGATTCAAAATCGATGATAAAACGTATTATGCAGGACAAAGAGATCCCAGGTGACGCGACTACACCTGCGGATATGCTGGATATGATTTCACGCGCAAAAGAGAAACTACAGCTCGCAAGCATGTTCAAGGAAACTAATGTTTCCGACTTCACTACAGTGTACCAAGAATACACAAAGAGGCTATTTGCTAGCAATGCCATGGATTTTGACGACTTGCTGGTCAATGTCATACGCCTGTTTGATGAAGCGCCGGCGGTGCTCGAGAGGTACCAAAACAGGTTTAAGTATATTTTAGTAGATGAGTACCAGGACACGAGCCTTATGCAATACAGGATTATTTCAATAATAGGCGAGAGATCCCGGAATATTTGTGTTTGCGGCGATGATGACCAAGCCATATATAGTTGGAGGGGAGCTGACATCCAGAACATTTTGAGTTTTGAAAAGCAATTCCCTGAGGCACATGTCGTGAAGCTGGAAGAGAATTACAGGAGCACTAAAAACATACTCCAGGCAGCAAACACAATTATCGAAAACAACGCTATGCGCAAAGGCAAAACTCTTTTCACCAACAATGTCGAAGGCGAGTTGATAACCCTCGAAGTGAGCAATGACAATTACGATGAGGCGAGATACATTACTGGCGAGATCATAAAGCTCAATGCAAAAGGCGTATCATACAATGACATTGCTGTGCTTGTAAGGGTAAATGCCCAATCAAGGTCAATTGAGGAAACTTTAATCAGGTCCTCGGTACCGCATGCGGTCATTGGCTCTATCCGTTTTTATGAGCGCATGGAGGTTAAGGATGTGCTCTCATATTTGCGACTGGCGTCAAATCCCAATGATTTGAGCGCATTCACACGCTGTTGTGGAGCCCCAAAACGTGGGATTGGCCAAGCAAGCATAGAAAAAATCACAGAGTACCTTGAGTTCAAAGGGTCTTATGACATTTTGTCTGTGCTTGCATCAGAAAGCGTGCCAGGTTTGGGCAAAGCGGTCTTGAAGAAGCTGTCGGAGTTGGCAAACTTGGTAATTAAGATACAGGCTTGCCAAACGGTTACAGAAGCTTTGGAATTGGCAATCTATAAGAGTGGATATATGGATAGCCTTGAGATGCGTAAGAATGACAACAGCTCTCGCATCGACAATCTCTCAGAGCTTATGAATGCGGCATATGATTTCACGCAAACGAGCGAAGACCCATCATTAGCAGTGTTTTTAGAAAATGCTGCGTTGATTGCCTCTACTGATTTTATCGATTCGCAATCTGGAAGCGTCAAGCTTATGACTGTGCACAGCGCAAAAGGACTGGAGTTTGACTATGTCTTCATTGCAGGCATGGAGGAGGGCTACTTCCCCAGCGGAATGGTCAATACAGAGCAAGGAATTGAAGAAGAGCGCAGGCTCTGTTACGTTGCAGTGACACGGGCTCGTAAAAAGGTGTATATGAGCTACTGTAAACGGCGCTACCTTTATTCTAGGATTAATTTGCGAAAACCTTCCAGGTTTTTGTCCGAAGTTCCACTGCATTTGTTTGAGCCTATGGATGTCGATAAAGAGCAATCACAGTCTCCGGCATATTTCACTCCATCTAGGGCAAAAAGCTATAATAACGAACCAAGCCGTTTTGTTTACAAAATGGAACCTGCTTTCAAGCCCATGAATGATGGATTCGCAAGTGGAGAAATGTTAATTCATCCCGTATGGGGCAAAGGCACAGTAGTGTCAGTTGAGAGTTCTGGGGGGAAGAGTGTTTTCGTGACAGCCTTTGCTGGTCTTGGAATTAAAAAAATAGTCGAGGGCAGTGTCGATTTGAAGAAAGCTGACTGAAAACATTTGAAATTGGAGCGTACTAGCATGTGTGGAAGGTTTACAGGATTTTCAATTGACGACACAAGAGACATAATCAGTGTCATAAAATCATCTGATATGGCTAACTCTGAAGGTTTGGCTGTTGATGCGAAGTTCGAGGGAGAAGTATTCCCTTCGGACATTGTTCCGGTTTTGGTCCCAAGCAAGCAGGGCGAGGAGGAGGTTATTAGCGCAAAAGCGATGAAATGGGGGTACCCGCTGTTTGCAAACCACGGCAAGATATTAGCCAAACCGCGGCTTGTCATTAACGCAAAGGCTGAGACTGCCGCTAGTCTGCAAATGTGGAGAGAATCTGTGGCAACCAGACGATGCATTGTCCCGTCAAATGGCTTTTATGAGTGGCAAAAAAATAGAGGTGGAAAAAGAATTAAGCTGTTGTTCAACACCAGTGGCAAAAAAGCTTTATTCATGGCTGCAATCTATAAAGAATTTGCTTATAATGGATGCCCGAAAATCGCCCACTTCTCAATTCTGACAACCGAGGCAAATGAATCAATCTGCCATGTGCATAACCGAATGCCTGTTGTTTTATTGCCTGGCGAGTTTGATGATTGGTTTGGGGATAATTGGGCAGATCTCTTTGACCGCTCTTTGCTAGAATTGGATAACGCAGCTGTTTAATAGGCAATTTCCTGTGCAGCAAATAAAAAAGTGCCCTGAATTTTCAGATTCAAGGGCGCTTTTGAATATCATATGTTGAATGATAGTGTTATCTGCCAAACAATTGGCACCAATGGTAAGTGTATCTTGTGTTGCTTTCTACATAAAGTGCAGTGCCCATTGTTTTAAAGCTTTTGTTTAGGATGTTTGCCCGGTGTCCTTCGCTTTCCATCCATGCTCGGAAAACTTCTTCAACACTCCTTTGGCCTGCTGCTATATTTTCGCCGCTAGCTGAACTGTTTACGGTAAAGCATGATGAGCCGTCGGGTCTTGTGTGGGAGAATACCTCGCTGATCTCTTTTGACCTGACAACCGCTGATGCACCGAGGGAACTGCTCCATGTCAATTCATTCAGCCCTTCATCCTTCCTTGCTTCGTTAACAAGGTCTAAAAGTTTTTGTTGCGCGGAATCTATTGATCCAGAACTGGGTGTATTTGTTAGGGAGTACGAGCCGTTGCTGCTTGAGGTGCCTGAGCCAGAATTTTTTGTGTAGTTAGAACCACTATTGCTTGAATCAGTGCTTGTGTTGTTGGTGGAGTTGCTTGCGTTGGCTTGATTGCTTGTGCGGTTGAGCTCTTCTTGCTGCCTCTTGAGTTCCTCTTGCCTTTTCAGCTCCTCCTGCTTCTTGAGCTCTTCCTGCCTTTTTAGCTCTTCCTGCTTCTTGAACTCTTCTTGCTTCTTGAGCTCTTCCTGCCTTTTTAGCTCCTCCTGCTTCTTGAGCTCCTCTTGCCTTTTTAGCTCCTCCTGTTTCTTGAGCTCTTCCTGCTTCTTGAGCTCCTCTTGCTTCTTGAGCTCCTCTTGCCCGTTTCTTTCAGCAGATGTGTTTTGATTTACGTTTACAAGCCAGTCTGACCGATCGTCGGGATCACTGCTTACGTTAACTTTAATCTGGGCGAGCTTTTGGATGTTGTCATACTCATCGTAATTATAGACAAATATGTCAGTTGTTCCTTCTTTTTTTGCTACAATATTCCCGTTTCTATCGACAGTCGCGATTTCTGGATTTGCGGATGAGTATGATTTGCCTTTTTCATTTGGAATGCTGGCCTCAGTTTTTTCAATAGCCAATTTGGCTTCCTTTGGAAGATCAATATTGAAATATTTAGCCCGCGTTCTTCCTTTTTGATTATGTGGATTCCTCAATCCGGCTATGAACAGCTTTTGAGAAATAGCTTGTCGGTATACTTTATTATTGTTATCTGGATTGGTGCTCTCTGGTTTTGATGTGCTAGATGGAGCTGTGTTATTGCTCTTGGCGCTTTGGCTAGTATTCTGGACGTTATTTTTTTGATCGGTATTCGTGATCACCGATTTCGTCGTTTGTGATGTGTTAGATGGAGTTGTGTTAATGCTCTTGGCGCTTTGGCCAGCATTTTTTTTCTGGACACTGTCGGTTGTGTCAGATACATTAGCTGCATGATAGCCTGTAGATAGGCCTTGCTCGATATTCTGTGGGTGTCGGTTAGTTATAAAGGCATGGCCGATCGCGGTTAGCATGAGTATAGCGATCAAGGAGTATACAAAGGTAACATTTTTTCTCATAAGTGGCTTCCCTGTTTCATAATTTGTCTGTAACGTATTTGTAACGTCTGTTGCAATAATATTACTTGTTATGTAGAATTATGTCAATAGATCATTATATCTTAGAGCACTAAAAGTCAAAAAATGACAGAAGTATTAAAACTATAAGTAAAGAATAAAACTAGTGCTATTTAAGTATTTTAGTATCAAACATGTAAAGACATGTTTATATATATATAATTTGTAGCAATTTTGTTTGGGCTGTTTTATGATTCGCTTAATTTAATTTTAACAAAGATTTGCAACAGATGATATCCATTCTAATGTGTTTTGCAGAATCACATCGTTTACATACCTTTGTGTAAAATCGCATTAATATCATTATTTTGTATCTTGGAGGAAAAGCATTTTTTCGTGTTTATCCAAACAGCTTCCTCTGCGATAACAATTAGGCGGCATAGCACTTTGGAGTCAGGGTCATCCCATGCAGCGGTGGTATTAATATTTGCCCCTTAGATGGGGCCAGGCTCGAACGTGCCGTGCTGGGCTGTGTTCAACAAAGAGCTTTCAATCCAGGCACGCTGAAAATGGTTTGGCAACCAGAAAGCATGCCGAGACTAGCTTGCATTTATAGATATTGTTTAGAGGAGCCTTGAACTGCCATTGGAAACTCTGGTAAGCCGTTTTAAATGCTCGTTCCAAATTTGCCCACTGCTTTAGTGAAATATAGAAAGCCAGCGAGTTGGGAGCAGGGGGCATGGGAAGGCCAGTTAGCGTCAAAGGCGCGCGACTTATCTATAAAGCCAAAGGCAATGCTCGTGTTCCCCGGTGTGCCCTAGGCTGCCCTGCAAGCAAGCCTGCCTTTATGGTTTCCAAATTCCAAATAGACAGCCGCTTTAACTTTAAAACCTAATCATAACGGTGAGCGCCTCAAAGCCGCTTCAAGCATGTTGTGGCCAGCGAAGCCATGATAGCCATAGTCCAAACGTCAGATGGCTTTGCCCCGAACTAAGTGTTGCTACATGCTGGCGCATTGTATTGCGGCCAGCAAGCATAGGCATGGCAATCTACACAGGCGATCGGCAAGATAGAGAACCAGAGCTAGCCTTCTGATGCCGAGCAACTATTTGTCCAGACCAGGCTGCTAATATATTTTTTGTTGGCAAAGAAGATGCCAGCGTTAAAGACAATGATAACAAACGTTGTCGGGAGACTAGCAGAAGCACTGGGATCCCATCCATAATGACATCGATACTCTTTTGTGTCCAAAACTAAATCCAGAGCCGAAGAGACCAGTATGGAATAGACATCATCATCAAAGAGGCAACAACAAATGCGCTGGAGTTTTTTTTGTACTAGCCAAACACAAGATTGGTTTTCCACCCTGGTCGATATAAGGTTAGGAAACCTAGCCCATCTGGAAAATGCGAGTTGCTAAGAGGCTGTTTAATATGTCCATAAATGTCGATAAAAGTATAATAACGCTTAAAAGGCTGTTTACCATTATATGAGAAATAGATATCCAAGCGATATAACTATAGACCAATTCGAGATTATCAAGCCCCTTTTAGAGTCAGCCGCCAAAGCAACACGGCCATACACATATGACCTGTATGATATTTTTTGCGCAATACTATATGTTGTGCGCGAAGGGTGCAGATGGAGGGCATTGCCCCACGACTTTCCGAAATGGGAGGGATGTTTACTGCCATTATCGAAAATGGGGCAAAAAAAACTACACAGAACACGATGAGCGCAGCACTTT
>WRIE01000085.1 GCA_009782875.1 Eubacteriaceae bacterium
GGTCATATTTGTATGGCCTTGTTGCTTCGGTGGCTGACTCTAAAAATGGCTTGATAATCTCGAATTGGTCTCTAGTTATGTCGCTTGGATATTTATTTCTCATATAATGGTAAACAGCCTTTTTAGCGTTATTATACCATTTATCGACATTTATGGACATATTAAACAGCCTCTTAGAATACCTATCTGCCAATCTTGGCATTAAATCGGGATACTTGTTTTTTATATGCTGCATTGAATTTTCGACCGCAGGCACTTCAATTGCCATTAAGTGGCTTGCAGTCATTTCAAACAATACTTGTAGAATATAACCTAGCCGTGCAACGGTTATATTGTCCATCACCTGAAAACGCCTCCATATTGTCGGTTTGTAATCGTCCAGCTCTGCGAAAAATTGGTAAATTGGGCTGCTTGCCATTATAGTGCCCTCCTTTGGGTTATAAGCATTAACGCATGTTTATGCACTCAAAGTTTTCATTGTTATTCTGGTTTGGTATCCCCAATGCTCATAATCTGGATAGTGTTAGTACCGGTTTTCTCAGCCCTTTCTGTGCTGCCGAAGCGTGAGTGCCCGTCGAACCATCATGGATATAAAAAATAACCGATTAAAAACAGCTTCATTCGCCATAGTTTTTGAACTCGTGTGCTAATTCCCCATTATATGTTGAATTTCTATACATAGCAGCACAATCAACCTATGTTACCCATATTATTATGTGAAGAGCAACTAAAAATATCATAATTTTGAGCATACTAGTTAGTACATAGCGTGTTTTTGTCTATCTGCCTGGGCATTTAAACTTAAAAAATGTTTGGAGAGATGGCTGGCATGGTGTTCCTGTTATACATATGTCTATATCATTACAAAAGCAATACAATTCGGTGGCAGTATAACTACACGAAATCTATGTTAAACCAGTTATGCGCTCTTTATCCAAATGGAAACTTGAATAAGTATTCAATTTTTTGAACAAGGAGCGTTAGTAATGCCGATACAAATAAAAGGTACAGTATTTGAAGACATCAACCGCAATGGGAGGCTTGCCCAGAACCATGATGCCTCTGGCTATTTAGAAGTTGGTGTGCCCAATGTTTATATCTCGCTCTCAAATGGTGTTGTGTTTGCAAAGACCATAACAGATAGAAATGGAGCGTATGCATTTAGTGTGAATGAGCCGGGAGAGTACACTGTCTATGAACAGGTTGCTGACTCTCAAGTGGGGGCAATCCCAGAGCGTTTCCCCCAACCTGAAGGTTTTAGTGTTTCATATGGTTCACGGAAGGTCAAAATAAATGTGACCCAAAGGATGCTTAGTTTGCAAAAAGTTGTTGAGGGAATTAATTTCAGCCACACCAGGGCTGGAAACGAGATCCCTTGCACAAATCACATGATCCAATTCGCATATGATGTTACAAAGCCATTCGGATCAGAATGGCTTAATATAAACCTTGTGAGCGGCGCTGTTGAAACATATCTTCAGGAGCTAAATCCAAGGGCTGCTGTTAACGGCATGGGCTATAATATTCTTGACGGGTATATATATGGCGTAACTAATGGCCGGAAGCTGGTGAGGGTTGACAATGAGGGAAATGTTACAGAGCTTCCATGGCCGGAAGGCTTGTACTCATATGATTATAGAACGGGAGATATTGATGAAGATGGTTTCTATTATGTCTATTCAGGCACAACACTTTACACAATAGACCTTCGACCTGATTCTCCCACTTATCTGAAGCTGGTGGATCCACTGACACATATCGAGAAAACCGGGCCATATGGAACGACAATGACAGCCAATCCAAATGCAATTGACTGGGTTTTTGACAATAGGCAAAAGTGTTTGTTCGCAGTGCAGAGCTCCACTGCAATAGTCTACAAAATCGAGTTAAATGGCCAAGTAGCGGCATTGCCCACAATTGTTCCGCCCGAGCATGTCAATGATGGTTTTGGAGGGCAAGCCATGGATGCCAATGGTGTTTTGTTCGCAGTGGGCAACAATTCTGGCAATATTTATAGATATAAAATTGACAACTCTGTCGACCCTCCGGTTGCAGTTGGCGAGTATTTTTCGAAAACAATTAGTGTAGGGTCTAATGATGCTGCTTTCTGCCCCTTTGCAAAAGTGGATGTCTCTTTCGGGGAAGCTCCGGATTCGGGGGATGGAATAGGTCCTCGCAACTATAGAACACGCTTGTCAAGCAACGGACCTCGCCATTTGATTGTTGAAGGGCTTTCCTTGGGCAACGAAGCTATTGCACAATTTGACGCCAACCCAAATGCAGATGGCATAGAGACAGGCGGCTCTGGGAATGCCTTGCCTTCAGGCACACCGCTTTTGCAAATTGGCTCAACCTCGTACACAGTTAATTGCAAAGTAAAAAATGAGACTGGTGAAGATGCAAATTTGTATGGTTGGGTTGATTTTAATCAAAGCGGTACTTTCGATGTTAACGAAATCGCCACTGAAATCGTGCATTCTCAACAAGGAATACAAACAGTTGTCCTTAATTTCAATATACCGCCAGAAGAGGTGCCTGAGCAGGAAGGGGAAACATATTTAAGGCTACGGCTGACAACCGATAATTTGATGGATTTAGGACGGGTCGACGGCGAAGACGACAGAAGCTTCGGATCAGCTTCAGATGGCGAAGTCGAGGACTATAAAATTAGAATTGGCAATGCGCCCATGTCATTAAATGACACAATTGCCCAAATCATTTCTTCAATTGCTTTTGAAGAGCTTGCCCTGAGCCATATTTTGAACGCACAAGGAGAAAAGCTCCAATATGTGTTAGGGACTTTAAATCCAGCAAACGGATTGCAAGACTATCCAACTATTGAAACGATAAAGGAACTTAATGGATCAGTTAGGGAAATGGTCTCAACTGTATCAATGAGCCAGATGTTTTTGTTGGGCAAGTTGAACTTAGCTGTCAGCGGAATGACGAAACCAGAGCCCATCATGGAATCAAATGGCGTATAATCATGTTGCATAATTTTCTCTAAACCATTAACTAAGATGAAATAATCAAATTTATGGATACTCGTGCCCATTTGTCTAACCAAAATAATTGAATGGCTAAAAAAAGGTGTTAAGGCCAAGTTTGGCAAGCCTGCCGCTAATAAAACAAAATAAACGAGGTAGGTTGTGTTCTTGTGCCGGTTTCGCGAGAGAAATGAAAAACAAGCAAGCTGTTAAATAATACCTTGAGAATACTGAATGTTTTCACAATATGAAATGCCGGCACTAATTGGCCATTTACATAGTTGGCGACCAATCCTAGATGGTGATCCCGATTAAATGTAAAAATTCGCAAATATTATTTGAATTTGAAACACTGTTCCTTCACATTTGCAAGGTCGGCAGCTAGAAGCATTAAATCATTGCAACCGGCAAATTCAACAGATCACTAAAATCCTTAGGAATTCCTCCTGCGATTTCAAAAGGATTTTGTTTTAAACTGAACGATTCCAGCCCTGAACAAGAGGTTGGGTATTATTGATGTTTTGAGCGTGTTTTTTGCGGTTTCTATGCCCCATAATATAGCTCAATGAATGCACTATGCGAAACAATTTGTTATGTGAGTGGACAGCTCCAATACTAGTTTTCTGTATAGCTTATTCATGAAAATCTCCTTTTATGTTGTACGATTTGTATCATCTCAAGATGATTCCTCTTTTGTTTGAACACTATGATATTAGATACATAATCGAGATAATAAGTGGATAGCTATAGCAAGGATTATTGTAAACGGAAGACTGGACAGCCATGAATAAAAATCCCCTACTTTCGGTTCTTCAATATAATAAATAAATCTTGAGATTATCAGAAATAACAAAGATACATACAAAGATATAACTGACATATTTATATCCATATTGTCTCATCCTTGCATGCTATCTACCTGTGTATCCAATTCGTTAAGGTAGTAGTCAAGAATTGTTCTATTGTATAAATACGTTATATGGTGTATGGGGCACATGCATGGCATTCTCTAGCAGCCTATAGAAGAGCAATCCCCTATCCTTTGGCTAACGAGTATCCTGCCCATCCATCAGTTATGGTTTTCGAGCTGATTTCAATATTGCCCTGTACAAAACGATGGAGGGAATCGCCGGATGCATCTGGTATTGCGTTGATTCTAATTCTTCCTAGCTGGCTAGATCCTGTTAATTCTACGCCAACCGCAACTAGTATTTTGTTTTTAGTGCCTCTTCCCCTCTTGCCGCCCTTTTCTCCGCTTCCAATAGAGCTCTCGTCAACTTCGATAATGCCGCCTAGTTTGTAGCGGTTTTCGAATGCCATTTCTTTGCGGGTTTTATGCAGGGAGTTGTGAAATAATAACATGGACAACTCAAGTTGGCGTAATTTTATAGTTCCATGCTTCAAAAGGCGGTATTTTCTAAATTAGATAGCACACCCACCAAGGGGATACGATGGCGATATGCTACTAACACAAAGAATTTGTTTATCGCTCAGAGGGGCAAGTCCGCCACAGCGGCTGCCGCCTACAGGGCGGGGGAGCACATATATGACGAAAGGTCGGGCAAGACGCACGATTTCACCCGCAAAGGTGATGTCATACACAGCATCATGCGATGACCGATTTAACCTCGTATCAGGGATTTTTTTTATTGGTTTGCCGCTCCAGAACCAATATCCAGACACGAAAACAAAACTATATAATTAGACATAACTTCCTAAACAGCTCTATAGTGTTACAATAAAGGCAGCAATAACAGGGCTGCATGGCAATTGGCAAAACCGGCATCACTTGATGCAGCCGCTATGCTGTAGAATGGGAGAAGTGCCCATTGGCAGACAAGCCCAGGCGCCTTGGCTAAAGCCATCGCTTTGGCAGCTTTAAGCGGCATTAGGGCTCCGCCCATAAGTTCCGGTGAAAGGCTTGAAGCACTCGATCTGGAATTTATGATTGGGTAGGCTTCTGCAAATGGCACAGTAAACTTCCTCGAAAGAGCTGCTGTGGGCAAACAGGGGGCAAAAGCGTGCTCGGGTTGAATACACTTTGCAAAAGACAAACACGCCAAGTCTGCGCAGTGTCTACATATTCCTAATTTGATAATTTTCCAGAAGATATGCGCAAGTCTGCTGCCGCTGCCTGATGAGAGTGCTGCTATTTTCGCCACATTGGCGATGTGGCAACAGGCACGGAGGATAAAAGTATGATAACACTCCAAAACATCAATAAAACCTTTCGAGTCGCCAAGCGGCAAGCCGGATTCGGTCGTGCTGTGAAGGCGTTGTTTTCGCATGAATATGAAATCATCCATGCGCTAAGCGACATCAGCTTTGTAATCGGTGACGGTGAAATGGTGGGCTATATCGGTCCAAACGGAGCGGGTAAAAGCACGACGATAAAAATTATGTGCGGCATACTGACGCCTGACAGTGGTGTGTGTGAAATTGACGGCAGAACCCCTTGGAAAGAGCGCATCGCCCATGTCCGCGAAATCGGGGTTGTATTCGGCCAGCGCAGCCAGCTATGGTGGGATGTTCCGATTATCGACAGCTTTGAGTTGATACGCGATATTTATAAAGTGGACGAAAAATTATTCAAGAATAATTTAGACGAGTTGACCGAACTGCTTGACCTCGCCGAACTGTTAAAAACGCCTACTCGCAGTTTGAGCCTTGGCCAGCGCATGCGTTGTGAAATCGCCGCTTCGCTGTTGCATAGCCCTCGAATACTTTTTCTTGACGAGCCGACTATCGGTCTTGATGCGGTTTCAAAAATCGCCATCCGCCAATTTATAAAGAAACTGAACACAGAGCGCGGGACAACGGTAATACTAGCTACGCATGATATGCAGGATATTGAAGCGTTGGCCGAACGGATTTTACTCATTGGCAAGGGGAAGATATTGCTTGACGGAGGCCTTGATGAACTAAAAAAACGTTCGTCAGAGCACAAAACACTTGTAATCAAATACAGCGGAAATGCGCCAGAAATATGCGAGGGGATGGCGCAATCCGAAGCCAAAGAAGGGAGGCTTGTTATCGCGCTCGACCCTGCGGTTTTATCAGTTTCTGACGCCATAGCACACCTTGCTTCGCAAACTGAAATCATCGACGTATCTGTGTCTGGTGTTAGTGCCGAAGAAATGGTTGCCGCGCTGTACAAGGAGTACCAAATATGAAAAAATACCTTTCGATATTCCGTATACGTTTCATATTCAGCGTACAGTATCGCATAGTCGTGTTTTCGCATATATTTACAGGGTTTTTGTGGGGATTGATGCAGACGCTTGCCTATGCGGTATTTTACCAAACAAATCCCGGTTCTTTCCCAATGACATGACATTAACGCAAACAGTATCCTACATGTGGTTGCAGCAGACGTTTCTAATCATATTTTCAGTTATATTTTCAGATACAGAAATTGAATCGTCCATAGAGAATGGTTCTGAAGCATATGAGCTTGTGCGCCCCGCCGATCTATACGGGCGTTGGTTTTCCAGTGCCTGCGCAATCCGGGTCGCCGTTACCGCGTTTCGGCTGCCCTTGTTAATTGTGGTGTTTTTCCTGACTACCCCCCTTAATATTCCACTTCCGCCAGACTTTTTTCAATTGGGGATGTTTATGCTTTCTACGGCGCTTGCGTTGGGTGTTACGGTATCATTCACTAAGCTTATGTACGTTTCCATGTTATAAATCAACCAGCTCGTAATAACGGGTTGGTATTGAGGTTTTGTATGAAAAAATATTTGGCGTTGTTTCGCATACGGTTTGCCAATGCGCTTCAATATCGCACTGCGGCGCTGGCGGGAATTGCTACGCAATTCTCATGGGGATTAATGGAGATCTTCGCTTTTTCCGCTTTTTATCGCGCCAATCCCGATGCCTTTCCGATGGAGTTTTCTCAAACAGTTTCATATATATGGATGCAACAGGCTTTTCTTGCGTTGTTTATGATGTGGTTCTGGGAAAATGATATTGCCGCCGCTATTACGGAAGGCTCGATTGCTTATGAAATGGTTCGTCCAATAGATTTATACAGCCTTTGGTTTTGCCAATCCGCTGCCAACCGGTTAGCGCGGGCAATTCTGCGCTGCGCCCCGGTTTTGATTGTTGCGTTATTCGTTCCGGAACCTTTCCAAATGACCTTGCCCCCGAACGCAAGGCAATTATTCTTATTCCTGCTCTCGGCTGTGTTATCGCTTGGCGTAGTGGTTTCGTTTTCAATGTTGATGTATATATCGCTCTTTTATACGCTGTCGCCAATGGGTGTAAGAATCATCGTCGCCGTTTTGTCTGATTTCCTCGCAGGCGCGACGATACCATTACCGTTTTTCCCAGAGCCAATTCGCGCTGTGGTTGAACTGTTGCCGTTTGCTTCAATGCAAAATATGCCGTTGAGAATTTACAGCGGGAATATAGCCGGGGTGGAAGTTTTGCGCGGTATCGTTTTGCAAGTTTTTTGGCTGGTTGTGTTGACATTGATAGGGCGAATTGCCATGGGCAGCGCTTTGAAGAAAGTAATTGTGCAGGGAGGATGATATGCGGCTGTATTTTAAGTTTTTCGACATGCATTTAAAAAGCCAAATGCAATATAAAGCATCTTTTTTCTTGACCACGCTTGGACAATTTCTTGTTTCGTCCACGACTTTTCTCGGCATTAATTTTATGTTTTCGCGCTTCAACATTGTCGAGGATTTCGCATATGAACAGGCTCTCTTATGTTTCGCCGTTATACTGATGGCTTTTTCAATAGCGGAAATGCTTGGGCGCGGTTTCGATTTATTCCCGCGCATGATCAGCAATGGCGAATTTGACCGCGCTCTCGCCAGGCCAAGGAATATCATTTTTCAAGTCCTTGTGGCGAAAATGGATTTTACAAGGCTCGGCAGATTGTTTCAAGCCATTCTTGTATTCATCTATGCAATTCCAAACTGCGGCATCATATGGACATGGGATAAAATTACTACACTCAGCCTGATGATTGTTTGTGGAAGTTTGGTGTTCTTTGGATTGTTTCTCGTATACGCTGCGTTTTCATTCTTTACTATAGAAGGATTGGAATTTATGAATATATTTACTGATGGCGGAAAGGAGTTTGGACGCTATCCGTTTTCAGTATATGGCAAAAATATATTGCGTTTTCTCACTTTCGTTGTTCCGTTGGCACTGTTCCAATACTATCCGCTGTTATATCTGCTGGACAGGGAGCAAAGCGCATTTTTCATGTTTATCCCGTTGATAGGGGTTCTTTTCTTGCTGCCGAGTTATGCTTTTTTCCGTATAGGGCTGCGAAGGTATATATCAACAGGTTCGTGATGTATACCAACTATATCGGTGAAACACGCCTCTCCATTTTTGTTTGCAATGTGAATATCCAGCGAAAATGCCAGTGCCATTTCCTGCGTTGCAATCCGATCTTCGCAACGTTGAAAATTGTAGAATCTCCACATCCTGTGCGCCGCCCAGGAGTTTATAAAACTCGCCATATAGCGCATGTCGACAGCTTGTCCCTCGTTTAGCCTTTTGCTCTTTGCGGCATGTAAGCTGTGGGCCTGATGCGGCTGTATCCTTGGGTTGGCCAACCTCTAGGCGATAACGGACTTCAAATACTTGCCCCGCTGCAAGCTCTTTTTGTATTAGCAAGCAAAAAAAGGCAATATGGCAATCAGCATGAGTAGAGCTTCCACGCAAGCGGGCGCAATGGTTTGTTTGCAATAAGAAAAATGGGGAGGCTTACTAAGTGCGCCAATTACCTAGCAGTCTCAAGAAAATGGAGTTATAAAGTAGACAGCGCCTTGGTTTTTTATGGATTTAGAAGTGTTGTTGCAATACATTTTAATTCATAGTAAGCTTGGATGATCACTCAATGAAAGGAAAACAATATGAACGTTCATTTTGAAAACATCACAGCAAGTCCTGTTGTTTATATGCGTCGCGTTGACCAATATGGGGTGCAGAATTCCAAACTCATGCAAGATATGAAACAATGGGTTCAGAGCCATAACCTATGGGACAAAAACGGTGTTATTTACGGTATAGCGCAGGATAATGCTTTAATAACACCACCAGAAAAATGCCGGTATGATGTTTGTTTTGTTACGGATTCGGTATTTAAAAATGACGATATCCATCATGGCAAATTGGCATCAGGGGCATATCTTGTTTTTGAGATTCCTCATACCGCTGATGAAGTGCAACGCTTTTGGGGTTCAATAGATGAGGAATTAGTAAAGGAAGAAAAAACACTTGATGAAAGACGCCCTATATTAGAGCGGTATAAGTTCGCCCTGATAGAAAAGGGATTTTGTGAATTTTGCGTGCCGATCCTATGGCTTGATGCGCGTTAAAAAAAACTCCTATGTGTTTTGGTTTGACAATTTATATTTAGCCCCTGGCGGTGGTGTCTTTCCCCTTTGGGGTTTGTTGTTTTGTCAATATCATTCTTATATTCTGCCTTGATCCTGTCCTCCTATAACAGTGGACAATTTTTTCGCCTGCTTTTTCAATGCAGGTGACCAGCTATGGCGGTTAGGCTATGTTAACGCTTGTGTGCGGCGCTGTTTTGACCTTCATCGTCTCAATAAGGTTATAATCCAGCGAATAAAGCTGCAAGTATGATGACGTGGCTCCAGCCGCTTTGAGCTGTTATTTCGTGGTGTCGTCCAAAGACAATTAACCTGTATTTACATTTCAATTACTGCCGAGTGTTTATTTATACTCGATGACAAAAACATATTCCAAAGCCAAAAACTAGGCTTGTACAAATGCCAATAATCGACATTATATGATATTAATTGCACCAACTCCAGCAATAGGTGCGGTATCCTTAGTTGCCGTTAATAAACAAGGAGAGCGCACCCAGCTGGAGCCAAAACCATCATAGCATGCAACGGCGAAGCAGCAAAGCACAACAAAGCAAATGGACAACGCAAATACAACTTGCCCTCCTCCGATTC
>WRIE01000086.1 GCA_009782875.1 Eubacteriaceae bacterium
AACACACTAAACAGCGCGCTTTGAGCCTGGGCAATATTCCGGGGCAAGCAGGGTTTGCCCCTGTTTGCTGTGTGTTTGTGCTTGCTTGAAAAGATACGAAAAATGAAAAAACTGGCATTTTGCGCCTTTTCGGCAGCAAAATGCCAGTTTTTATACTTTTAGAGGCTGTTGTTCTTGATTCAAATAATTGTGCAACAGCCCCATCTGCCGAAATTTCGAAAGGGATCCTTTGCTTGCGAATGGCAGCTTTTACAAACAGGCTAAATGCACTGAAACGTTCAGGCCGACATCCATACAAAACTCTTCGAAAGCCTTCATCGAAGTCATCATCAATTTCAAAGCTTGTTACAACTTGCTGTTACAAAGCTTTCACCTCGTTATTAATGTGAGTTATTATTCATTATACTGAACTTGTAAGTGGTGGGATCAAAATTAGCTGTTGTGAAAAAACACTGTTGGTGTGGCCTGGCGAAGCATTGTGCGCAGAGAAAAAGTTGATTGGTCCAAATAATTGCAAATTATAGAGTAAATACAATTATTTGTGATATAACTTCTTTTTGAGGCATGTGTTTTAAACTAATAGGCCTATTTTGAGAGCTAGAAGGGTATTTTAGGTGGTTAATAATTGATTTTCAAATTACACATTAAACAGTATAATTTACACGTGATATAGAAATTAGCGGAATTGGAAACTAGTTTGGAGGCAGGAAATAACATTGGTATTAACGGAGGCTTAATTGAGACAAAAGAAGATTACATACCTGATAGCGGCAGCGGTGATGCTCTTTGCGGCTGCCTGCGGGAATAAAACATCGACAGGCAATGCAAATTTCGAAAAAGGTCCGACAACAGTCAACCTAGATCCGGCTGAATATGTCGGGTTATGGCACATATCGCCTGTGGTAGGCTCAGGGTTTGCAGAACGCTTGGAATTGAGTGACGATTCTACGTTCATATGGGCTGCAAGCCAATTCGACGGGCAGCAGAGGGTGCGCTTCCGTGCAGGCTCTTGGTTAATTGATGATGGCTATATAACGTTCTCAGTCCAGGAGGAGATCCGATGGGTTGGCGGAAAAGATGCTATGGGATGGGATTCATGGGGGACTGCTGTATGTTATGAGAACCCGGATATCGTCAAAGTCAGTTTTGCAAATGCCAAGGAGTATAGGGCTCCACTCTCAGAAGTGGCAATTGACGGGGAGGTTCTGGACAAAAGGACAATAAGTATTGGGGAAATGCAATTCTGGGAATTGGGCAGCTTGATCGACGTGCATGAAATTCGGCTTAACTATGAGTCTGAGAAAAGCAAAGCCAGGGCAGCGACACCTGCGGGCGCCGAGCCTGGCAACCACAATGTCTTTAGCTCGTACGCTGACATCCTTGAGGAATACTGGGATGTGATGGTTTGCCAAGAAAACTCATTTGTGATGACAAGCCTTGGAGATGGAAAGGTGGAAGTAAGGGATATAGATGGCGATAATATTCCTGAGCTGATTTTTGTAGCTCTCCTTGGGGAGTACCATGAGCGCTTGCACATCTTCAAATGGGACGAGGCCCAAGGCGAGCCAGTCGAGATAGTCAATGAGCAGATCCGCGCCATGCCTGGAGGTGGCGGCAACTACTCTGTTTTTGTCAGTGGTGACGGTGCGTTGTATGTTTATTCCTCCCAAAATGGGGAATCGTTTGAGTATGGTTTTTGGAATATAAGCAATTATCTTGAAAAGAGCATATCTAATTGGGCAACTCCGTTCGTAGGGGATCCAAACCGCGCTGAATTTTTCGCTAGGCTCTCAGGCGAGACTGGACAGCCTATTCTACTGCAAATAAATGGGGAAAGTATATCCGAGGCCCAAGCAATAGACTGGCACGAGAACTGGGTTGTAACCCTTGATACAGTCCTGATGGACTGTGAGGCGGTTATGGATGGCTTGTATACAGAAGTCTATGGCCCATGGCCACGCTATGTTTTGTATCCGTATGGTGAGCAGTGCCTTAGCTGGGAGCTTGGATTGGTTTCCATGAGAGGAGACAGCGAGGGGAATTAAATACAGTTGCAGCGAGCAATAAAAAAGAGAAAAACCTATTTATATTGGTGCTGCACAGCTAATAGGGGTTTGATCCAATGCATTTCAAAGCGGCTTAAAGCTACTGCAGCAATAGCTTTAAGCCGAAGGTTCCAGCAAAAACGCAATTGAAAGTACAAGGGCATATGGGCACCTGATTTGCGATTTGCACAAGAGCGCATTTAGAGGCAATAAAATAGTTTTGTCCACTACTGCGAAGCATATGCTGAACATCCGAGGCGAAAATAGTTAAAGAAGAATGAATTGTCAGGGATTCTCCTGTGTCGCAAATGCATACGCCACAAGTAAAGTTGACAACGTGGCAAAGTTTCAATCCAAATAATTATTCTTGCACTCGCTTGCGTGCCAACTGTGATTAGTGTCTTGAAGGGTGGTGGATTTGCGGATTCATACAACAATCTTTACAGCATGATCATCCTAAAGCGCCATTTGTTCTTGTAAATATCACTTGTTTTGTTGACATTTGTGCCTAGCCTATTATAATATGGAAAAAACATAATATATAAACGCATAGACGAAGAGGAGTACGCAGGTTTTATAGCAGCAGAAAGCGCGTGGTTGATGGAAACGCGCCATAATCCGGCAGAAGGTCGCTTCTGAGCGTAGCCGTTTGAAGCGCGTTAAGCTTTTAGAGAGGGTCTTGCCTTGGCAAGGCCAAGTCGGGTGGTACCGCGGCTTAATCGCCGTCCCTACAACCGGCTTTTTTTTATATTAACTAAGGAATCATCCCACGCCAATATATTGGAGCCATTGGAAGTGGGGCTTGCCTGAGAAAATGAGCTGGCTCTTGGTGGCCAGCCAAACCACTCGATACACTATGTGCCCATGAGCATTTAGGCACCATGGAGTGTTCCACTAAATTCACACGCTTAAGAACACGGTGAAAGCTCTTATATATGTAGGAGCATTACTATATGTGCAGTGGCTGGATATGGGTATTCTGGGTATTTAAGCTTGCACTTAACTATTAAAGGAGGAGGCGCATTCTGCCCGCACCAACAGAATAAGGGTGTTTTTATGCGCTAAAAACTAGTGAAAAAAGAATTAGGTAAAACTTACGATCCGCAAGAGATTGAAACGGGCATATACGAAATGTGGGAACATGGCGGGTATTTCAAGCCGGAAATCAACCCGGAAGGCAAGCCATACACAATCGTTCTTCCCCCGCCAAACATTACCGGACAGCTCCATCTCGGCCATGCATTGGATTGCACCTTGCAAGATATCTTGATCAGGTATAAAAGGATGCAAGGCTATAGTGTGCTTTGGGTACCTGGCGAGGACCATGCAAGTATCGCTACAGAGGTGAAGGTCACAGAGACAATCTTTGCCGAGGAAAACAAGACAAAAGAGCAAGTAGGCAGGGAAAAGTTTCTTGAAAGGGCATGGAAATGGTCTGATTATTACCGCAACCAAATCGCTACCCAGCTTAGGAAAATTGGTTCGAGCCTAGATTGGAGCCGAGAGCGTTTCACAATGGATGAGAAGCTTATTGAGGCAGTGAAAGAATCATTTATTTCAATGTACAATAAAGGGTTGGTCTACAAAGACTACCGCATAATCAATTGGTGCCCTGATTGCAAAACAGCATTGTCTGACACTGAAGTCGACTTCGAGGAAGAGAGCGGAAACCTTTGGCATATCAAATACCCGCTGCTAGATGGCGGCAACTTTGTAATTGCTACTACCAGGCCTGAGACAATGCTTGGAGATACGGGTATAGCTGTAAACCCTGATGATGAGCGATACACTGCCCTTGTCGGCAAGACGGCTATTCTCCCGCTATTGGGTAGGGAGCTTCCAATTGTTGCAGACAGCTACGTCGACAAAGAGTTTGGAACAGGCTGTTTAAAAGTGACGCCATGCCATGACATTAATGACTTTGAGATCGGAAAACGCCACAATTTGGCTCAAGTGCTTGCCCTTGATGAAAATGCTTGTATAAATGAAAATGGAGGCAAGTATTGCGGAATGGATCGCTATGAGGCACGCAAAGCTGTGCTTGCCGACCTGCAAGAGCAAGGATTGATAGTCAAGACAGAAGAGATAGCCCACAATGTAGGGCACTGCTATAGATGCAAGTCAGTAGTTGAGCCAATAACTTCAATGCAGTGGTTTGTGTCGATGAAACCCCTAGCAGAGCCTGCTATTGAAGTTGTCAAAAACGGCCAAACTGTGTTTGTGCCTGACCGTTTCAAAAAAATCTATTTCACATGGATGGAAAATGTCAGGGATTGGTGCATTTCCCGCCAATTGTGGTGGGGGCACAGAATCCCGGCATATTATTGTGACAAGTGCGGCTATACAGCGGTAGCAAAAGAGGCTCCGGAAAAATGTGCAAAGTGCGGTTGCTTGAGCTTCACACAAGACGAGGATGTGCTGGACACTTGGTTTTCTTCAGCATTATGGCCATTCTCAACACTTGGCTGGCCAGAAGATACTGAGGACTTAGCCCGCTACTATCCCAATGATGTGCTAGTGACAGGCTTCGATATCATATTTTTCTGGGTTGCCCGAATGATCTTCTCAGGTATCGAGCATACCGGATCGCCTCCGTTCCACCATGTATATATCCATGGGCTAATACGCGATCCCCAAGGAAGGAAGATGTCAAAATCGCTCGGTAACGGTGTAGACCCTCTTGAGGTTATCGAACGCCATGGAGCGGATGCGCTTCGCGCAGGGCTCATTGCAGGAACAGCAGCTGGACAGGATATCCGCTGGAATGAAAGCAAAGTCCAAGCCTACAGAAATTTCTGCAACAAGTTGAACAATGCGGCTAGGTTCGCACTAATTAACCTTGACGGATATGACCCAAGCACTACGGTTCCGGTTGAGAGTTTGGAGTCGATGGACAAATGGGTTATATCAAGGACAAACGATATCGTAAAAGAAGTAAGCGCAAACCTGGACAAATATGAGCTTGGCATCGCTTTTGAGAAGCTCTACAGCTTTTTCTGGGACGAGTTTTGCGATTGGTATATCGAGCTAGTCAAGCTTCGCCTTTCTGGCGAGGATGGATCGAGCAAATTGGCAGCCCAGTGGACACTGTACCATGTGTTCATAAAGCTGCTTAAACTGTTGCATCCGTTTATGCCATACATCACAGAGCATATTTATAGTTGCTTTATTGACGATGAAAAGCTTATTACAGCCTCATGGCCCGAGTTCTCAGAGGCATACTGCTATGCGAAAGAAGAAGCGGAAATCGGGGAGGTAATGGCTGCGATAAAAGCAGTGCGCAATGCCCGTGCAGAACAGGGGATTGCCCCATCCAAGAAATCAACATTATATATAGCCGCTCAAAAAGAGTGGGTTGATGTGTTCAATGCGAACCTCGAAACCATTTGCAGGCTTGCTTCCGCAAGCCATGCAGAAGTAGTTTTACCAGGATTTGAAATAGGGGATTCCTTGGTAGTAAGCATAAAGTCATCTACAATTACGATTCCGCTTGGCGATCTTATTGACAAGGAAAAAGAGCTAAAGAGGCTGGAAACAGAAAAATCGAAAACCGCTAAAGAAGCGGAGCGTTTGTCGGTAAAGCTGTCTAATGCGTCTTTTATCGAAAAAGCGCCGCAAGCAATTGTTGACGGCGAAAAGAGGAAACTTGCAGACGCACAAGCATTGCTATCAGAAATTGAGCTGGCAATAGAAAAACTGGTGTAGAGCTTCGAATCTACTTGCAAACAAGCTTAAGCCCACAAGTTGGCTTGGGCTTGTTTGCCGCCTGTTGGCACAAAAAAATACCTCGAAGAATATCATTAAATAATAATATTGAAAATATAAATGCCTTTGATGCTTCACACAGCAATTTCCAATAAAAATTTGGTTAAATGAATATCTGCCAACAGTAATATTCATCCAAAGGAGGAAGCATGGGTACTTTAGGCAATATCATTTGGTTCTTATGTGGCGGCATTTGGCAAGGACTTAGCTGGTTGATTGCAGGGATTCTCTGGAGCATCAGCATAATAGGCATTCCTATCGGCGCGCAATGTTTCAAGTTTGCAAGGTTAGCTTTCTTTCCTTTCGGTAAAGAAATTGAATATGGCACAACTCCGTTATCAATGATAGCAAACTTGATTTGGCTAATTATAAGCGGCATTCCCATTGCGCTTTGCGCGGCTCTCAATGGGCTGGCGTTGTGTATAACAATTATCGGTATTCCCTTTGGGCTGCAATGCTTTAAGCTCGCCCAGCTTGCCCTTGCGCCCTTTGGGGCAAAAATCAGATCCTAAAAATGCAAAAAAAGAATTTTGAAAGATAAATGGGGGCTTGGTTAGCCTCCATTTTCGTTGCCTATCTTTGAAGAAATTCGTCGACTTGCTTGTAAACAGGCAAATTTTTATGAAATTCGCTCACCAGCTTGGCATTTGTATTTGTAAATATGCTACCATTGCCATCAAAGAGCTTTTGGGAGTTTTGCTTGCTGTAACTGCTTTGATTATCAATTTCATTTATATGTTTGATAGTGGCTCTTTTTGTAATATGCTGTGCTTTAGCTTTCGCTTCCCGAGAAAACTGCAACAATCTGTTTAGAAATTGGATTATTTAGCTTTTTTTGTAAAACGCTTTACCCATGCTGGATCTGGATAGAGCTATTTTCAGATTAAGCAGTAATAATCGAAAAAAGGATGCTTATGGATAATTTAAATACTATTGAATTTGGGCAGTGGAGCCTGTTGGAATAATTGCTGCCATCTCGATGACTAAAAAATATAGAATATGACAGTAATTCTCAAATATCGACAACATTGCCTTGATTTTTTGAAGATACTATCTAACGATTAGTCGCATCCTTTTTGACTACTTTTGAATTGCTCTTTAGAATCGAAAGCAATTTGGGCAACTAAAAAATTATTTTTTTAAAATAACATAAACTATTTAGCCTGTTTGAGATGAGTACTCGATTGTAACAGTTTTATTGATGAGATCAGGAAGTGCCATTCACCCATAGCCTAGCAGAGACATATGCCGCCACTTGATGATGGATACCAAGCCAGAAACTATCTTTGCTCACAATCAGCGTTTTCGTTCTCTTTCAAATCGATGCATAAAAATTGTGTTAACTGCTTGCATTTTCTAATGCTCTATTGTATAATTCGACTCGTTGCGAGAGTGCTGGAATTGGCAGACAGGCACGTTTGAGGGGCGTGTGTCTCAGGGCGTACGGGTTCAAGTCCCGTCTCTCGCACTAAAATAAATGGCTTAAACACGCTTTTTCCAGCGTGTTTATTATTTTGCCCTAGGCTTTAACCTGTTGATTGCAGGGGGCGCTTTGCATCGAATCGATGCGAAGTGTCAAATGCCATCAACAAAAAACCACCGCTATGCGGGTGGGAGACAAAAAATCACGAACCACCCCTTGAAGGGGTGGTTTAAGTTTCGCCCTATAAGGGCGACGCTTTGTTGCTTGCTATGCCTAAAGGCATGAAATGGCTTCGCAAGCCATCTTGCTCTTCAACCTTAAAAGGCTGTTTCTTGCTTTTACCCCTAAAGAGGTTCGTTGTCCTCTATCCGGTCGTATTCTGATTGCTTTTCAATATACTGCTTTATCTGTTCTCCGTTTCGGCCTACTGTGTCAACATAATAGCCAGCAGCCCAAAAGTGCCTGTTGCCACCTTTATTATTGTATTCCGGGTGTTTGTCGAACACAATCAACGCTCTTCTGCCCTTTTACCATAAACTCAAGTTTCTCATTTGAGGTTCCTTATATGCTCTACAGGGTTCCATAAAATACCGCCGATCCGGCTCTCTCTGGCGCAGGAGTGGCGGCGTTATTCGTCCAGTATGCGGCGGCTCGTAACGCTCAACGCAGCTTTTTTAGAAAGTTTGGTATTGCTCGTCTGTTATGGTGATGATTTCAGGCAGTATTTTTTCTAATAGCCCATGACATGGACATAGCCGTCTTCCTTGCTCTGCTTTTGTCTTTCATGTTTTTGCTTGTTTCTGATTGGGCGATTTGTTCCTTATAGTCTGCAATTTTTCCAAATCTTGTCTTTGCAATGTGGTTGTTCTATTTTTGGTCTTTGTAGTTTTGTGGTATAACCTAAATTCCCGGTTAACATAACGAGGATGTCGGCGGAGGAACCCCAATTGCTTCAAAGAGCTCCAGCTGTTTGACAGTAATTTCACCAAATTGTGGTTTGTGCCCTTGCCTCTCAAAACGCTCGATCATCTCAAACTACGGCGCCATAGCCGAGTTGCCCAGCAAGGCGAAGTAGCCGAAGTTGCGCCTGGCATCCGCCATTGCCCCATCTTTGGCCACGATCTTCAACCACCTTTGGGCGTAGCCTTTACATTGAAGTATTTCTCGTATTATTACTTGTCCGCCGGGTCGCGGCTGTCTGTCTCCAGCTCGATATGCAGCTGGCACACCATCTCTGTGAACCTCTTCCCGTCCTCAAGGGCTTTGCATTGGTCACAGAAATGATGCAAGCACACCCTCCGGCAGCCGGCAGCGGCGCCATTTTTCTTGAGGAACCACCAATTTAGGTTGTCGCCCCATATGCCCCCTTGCCTGGCATGAAGTTTTTCCAGCCCCTGACATCCCCGCGGGCTAGCTCCTGCTCTTTTTTTACATATTTGAGCGAGGTTATTTGTGGCTTCACTTATCACAATAGGAAGAATAATAGGGGCATTTGATTTGTTATTTGCAAGGCCCCTATCTGTTTTGTTTTTTGTTGTCTATGTTTGTGTTGCGTGAGCGATATTTCTGATAGGTATGTTGCCGGAAAAATAAAAATGACAAGCAAAAGCGGTGAAATGCTTGACAGCATAGCGGATTTCATTTTATTGTAATCGTACTTCCCATATATGTTCCGTTGTTCGCATGGGATATATGGGTGAATTGTTGGATTGGCACTATTGCGTTAACGCGCTTTCTGTCTTTGGGTATCGGATTTGTAAAATACCACGCTGTGTTTTTTTGCACACCTACGCAAACAAAATTACAGGGATAGCGATGGATTGCTTTCCTGCGCTGTATTGGATATTCGGAATGGCTATGACGGTGTTCGTCTTATGTGGTGTGGCAAGCTTATCAGCATTTGAAGAATTAATAATCATCATTCGTTCAAAAAAACTAAACAGGAACATAAAAGCATATTTGCCAAAGACGGTATGCCGAATTGAACACAAAAAAGGGCAAGCCGTTTTTGCCTTCCGTTATTCTGTTATGGCTATACGCTTTTTCTCTCTGAGAGGATGTTTAGTATCTCCTCAAAAGAACAGAAATAAATGACAATACAAACATTTGACAAAATGTGCTCAAATGCCTTTCGCAAACCTTCCACAGCCTCCGGCAATTGTCAGCCCATCCGAA
>WRIE01000087.1 GCA_009782875.1 Eubacteriaceae bacterium
TCATTCGGATGGGCTGATAATTGCCGGAGGCTGTGGAAGGTTTGCGAAAGGCGCTTGAGCACATTTTGCCAAATGTTTGTATTGTCATTTATTTCAGTTCTTTTGAGGAGATACTAAACATCCTCTAATATTATTGGCTTACTATGTTTATATATATCACATTTTCGTATAATTGGGAAAATAAAGGCATATAGCAAGCAGCACATTGTCTTGGATTAAAAAACAGAGTGTTTGGGCAACCGCCAAACACTCTGTTGAGTCAAATCTTCAATACAAGAGCAGAAATGTGCTTTAGACAAATAAACAATGCTTAAAAGGTGGCGCTGTCGAAGCTGGACAAGCGCTCTGGCAACATACAGCAATGTATGTGCCACAATCTTTGGATCCATTAGTGTCAATGTGGAGAACACAATTTGCATAGAGCCACAGCTGGGAAGCATTAAATCAAACATCCCTAAAAATGGTGAGCTGCAAACTTCTTAGGACACATATTTGTATAGTTGGCACATAGCTCCAGCCCGCTTTTCAAGCGGGCTAGAGCCCGAATTCATGAGTGAAATCACTCAAACTCTGGACAAACTACCTTTATTTGCGCTTCAATACCATTATGTTTACCCTGTACAAAATTCGAAATAATGGTGTAGTACATTGCTAGGCTAAACCATGCGTATCCATATGCATAGAACCTCCACTATCGCTTAGAAAGGCAATTTGCAGCCCGCAGTCTTCAACCACCTTGTTATCCTATAATCTTGCCTTATCTTGAAATCTATGCGCTAATCAACTAAAATAACAATATGGAAAACAGCGCAGCAAAGAATATCGGCCGTTACAAAGAGATCAGGGAATGGATTGTAACTATTTTAGTGGCTATCGCCTTGGGGCTGGCTCTGCATTTCTTTGTATTTGAAAGAGTATCAGTCCTCCAGACGAGCATGTACCCCACCCTCAAGGATGGGGAGCAGTTGATTATGCTCAAGATCAACTACATTATTGGAAAACCTAAGAGAGGGGATATTGCAATAATCAGGTTTGATGCCTCCCAAAAGTATGTCAAGCGGGTTATCGCCATGCCCGGAGAAACAATACAGATTACTGGCAACAAAGTCTATATTAACGGGGAAGCGCTCGATGAACCTTACTTGCAGAGCGGGTTGGAGTATTTTGACGAACCTTTGGTAGTGGTTCCAGAAGGCTCGTATTTTGTGATGGGGGACAATCGCCCCGGTAGCAGCGACTCTAGGCAACTTGGATGTTTTGAAGAAAGGGATTTTCTTGGCAAGGTGGTATTGCGCATCTCGCCTTTTACGAAATTTTATTAGCTTTTAATCATACATATCCGCTCATGAAAAATCCTGCCTTTTCAACAAAGGCAGGATATTTGCATTGCATTGTTAATGGTTTATAATAAGCGGTAATCATGAATCAAAGAATTAAATTTTCAACTCTAACCGAGAAAAGCATTGTTGGCTCTGTAAAACAATTATCATACATTGTAATTTTTATAGTTTTATTCAGGTTGTACGTTCTGGATGTGATGGTTGTCAAACAGGCGAGCATGTTCCCAACATTGTCTCCCAATGACAAAGTTGCTATCCTTAAGCCGGCATACCTGTTTAACAACCCAGCCAGGGGCGACATCGTTGTTGTCAAGGCAGGCAAGAACACAGGATACACAAAACGCGTTGTCGGGTTGCCAAATGAAACCATAGAGATAAAGAATAACTGTGTTTATATAGACGGGCTAGCTCTGGATGAGCCATACTTGCCTCCAAAGTTGGCCTACCCTGATTTTGGCGCAGCTAGGATCCCTGATGGCTGCTATTTTGTAATGGGAGACAACCGGACCGAAAGCATCGACTCAAGGGACAAGGCTTTCGGTTTTGTGGAGAAAAAAAATGTGACAAGCAGGGTTTGCCTTAGGGTAAGCACTATGACGCCATTGTAGTGATTGTTAATGTCATATGGAATTTGAGGATGCGCCACAGTTGACAACAACACGACAACAGTTTCCTTTTCCTAGCAAACTGCTGTCTTAACGCTTTTTTTTGATTTAATTTCTCTTGTTCTGGCTATAATCTATTATAGGTATTTCCTGGGAAATATGGATATTATAAATTTTATCTGGAAAAGATGACATCATGTTGTCACCATATAAATGATATTATGTGCATAAAAGAAAAGAAGGAGTATATTATGCCAGAAGAAAAATGCTGCCAATCCTGCGCAATGCCGCTTCAAGGAGCAGAAGCCCCCGGCTTTGGAACTAATGCTGACGGGAGTGAAAACGAGGATTACTGCACCTATTGTTACCAAGAAGGCAAGTTTACAATGGATTGCACTATGGAGGAAATGATAGAGTTCTGTGTGCCCCATATGGCTTCCGCAAATCCGGATATGACAGAAGATGGCGCACGGGCGATGATGCTGGAGTTCTTCCCCACATTACTCAGGTGGAGGGCTTAGCGATAACCTTTGGAGACAAACAAAGCATGATGCAAACCGCCAAACCGGCTGTATGGTATAAGCCGGCTTTGGCGGTTGTTTTCTTGCCCGCTATTCGTAGGAATACATAAATGCCGTTTCATCAGAGGCGACAATCGATATTTTTTTCTCCCATCTGTCATAACAGAACCGTGACGTTGGCGCTGCCCAACGGATGCCTACAAGGCGGCCATCATCAATCAACTCAGGTTCACCATACTCAACAACAAATGGCGCAGTTTGCTCCATAATCCATCCATACGCCTGGTCCTCATCCATTGGCTCTTTATCAAATTCGCTTGTATGGAAAGCGAATTCAACGCTCACTAGAATATCAGAGACAAAATACAGGTACAGCGACCCCTCCTTGCCAAATCCGTAATAGCTCGTCGAGTAGACCTTTTCTGAGTTGGTGGCCTTGTTCCATTGGGGCACAAGCCTGTACACTTCCTCTACTTCAGCAACCAGCATTCCGAATCTCAAGCCCTTCATAATTTCTTGCGCAGGGCTTTGGGGAATTTGCTCCTCTTGGGCACTTTGGACACGCGGGCCTATTGATTGCTGCTGAAGCCTTATATGCCCTCTAGCGCATCCAGATGCAAGCAATATGAAAACTGCTATTAGCCATATCAAACCATGTTTCTTTTTAACGGTTCTCCTCATATATTAAACCCCTTCTCTCATTTGCGAATGATTTTTGTACTTTTTGTATATTTTCTCTATCTTGTCATCAGTTTATACCCATTTTATCTTCCAATAATTTCATTTCAACGAAAATACCCTCAATTGCGCACTGTTGGAAGAATTTGCAGCCTTTCATGGAATAATGGCAAAGTATATAAATTAAATAATAGTTTTCCGATCGAGTTGACGAGCTTGCAACTAATATGGTACTTTTTAGATATAAACATTTGATTCAAAAACAACAATACCGAAAGGAAAAGCGGCTATGATAGAAAACGCAAAATTTGCCTTGTCTGAAATTGAGGCAAAACAGGAAAAGTTTATTGACCACGCAACAAAGATCTGGGAACACCCGGAAGTTGCGTTCAAAGAAGTGAAAGCTGCCGCATGGACGGCACAGCTTCTAAGGGAAGAAGGCTTCGATGTAGTGGAGAACTATGCAGGCGTTCCAACTGCTATCCGGGCATCTTTCGGCTCCTCAGGCCCAGTGATTGGTTTATTGGGTGAATACGACGCCCTTCCTGGAATGAGCCAGCAAGTGTCTACAAACAAAGAAGCTATTGTTGAGGGAGGACCGGGCCATGGATGCGGCCACAACTTGCTTGGAACCACGACGGCTGCTGCAGCAATTGGCATAAAGAAAGAGATGGAGGAGCGGGGGATTGCTGGCACGATTGTTTACTTTGGATGCCCGGCTGAGGAAGTGCTGGTTGGCAAGCCATTTATGGCTAGGCGCGGGGCATTTGACGATATCGACTGTGCATTCGCTTGGCACCCTGGCACTTCAAATAATGTCAATTTGGGGACAATGACTGCTATCAACTCAGCACGTTTCCATTTTAAGGGTGTCACAGCCCATGCAGGCGCAGACCCCCATAATGGCAGAAGCGCCCTTGACGCCGCAGAGCTAATGAACGTGGGAGCCAACTTTTTACGCGAGCATGTCACTAGCGATGTCAGGATCCACTATGTGCTGACTGAAGCAGGGACTGCCCCCAATATTGTGCCTGACAAAGCTTCCTCTTGGTACTACATGAGGGCGCTAAGCAGGCCAGTTGTAGTCGATACTTATGAGCGCATTGTAAAAATCGCCCACGGCGCTGCAATGATGACCGATACTGAAGTCGAGGTGGAATATGGAGGAGGCTGCTACAATACCCTTCCAAACAAAGCCCTTAGCGAAGTTTTGCATGAGGCGATGATAGAGATAGGGGTTCCCGAGTATACCCAAGAAGAGATTGGCTTTGCTAAAGAGCTAAATGCGACAAGCCCTAACTACCAGAGGCTCGTTGACTCCGGCAGGATCCCTGATGGGATGCATATCCGCACAGATATAGGGCCAATCGCAAAAGAAAATGGGTTTGCATCCACTGATGTGGGCGATGTGATGCACATAGCGCCATGCTCTTCATTTTCTACAGCTACATACAATGCTGGCGCTGGAGGGCATTCTTGGCAGATCACATCTTGCGCAAACACTTCAATCGGGATGAAAGGCATGTTATACGCAGCCAAAGTCATGGCGGTTGCAAGCTTGAGGGTATTTGAAGACAGCGAGCTTTTATCCAAAGCAAAAGAAGAATTCCAACTTGCGACTAAAGGGGTTCCATATGTATGCCCGGTAACTGACGATATGGAAGTTCCCCAGTAAACAGGGGAAGGCATAAACACACTTTACACAATTATTTAGCACGCTGAAGCAGGCACCTGCATAGAATAGCGGATTTTTGTAGCTAAAATTTGGCAATCCAAAATCGTATTGGGCTGCCAAATTTTTTCTTTGAAAGGCAAGAAATAAATTTGGAATATTTTTGCTATAATCTAAATCCAGTGTTTGAAACATTATTATGTTTCAAACAAACTCTCTGCTTCATTAGCACAAATATCATGATAAAATATTATGGTGTGGCTGTTTAAATTTTCTGTTGTTTTTCAATTTTTACTCAACATTCAAAAATGATTGTTTTGAGGCATTAAAACATTGATGCGGTTTGCAGATTGGCAGAAATTTAAATAGGCATATAAAACATACTGTGCGGAACGCCAATGGAGTTGCTGTCAATGGCGCTTAATGATCGATTGGGCATGGTAACGGAGGCTGGAAAGCAGGAATTTAGAATTTATTTAATATGCTTTGAAAGGCAGGTTTTATCTAGTGGCAGAACAAGCGGCACTGCAAAACAGAATTGGGTCAAATCTCGGCAAGTTCACACCATGGATCTTTTTCCTAAATACTTTCGCACGCCAATTTGGAATTTTAATTACAAACCAGTTTTTACAAATGTTCATGACTGATTATGCAATGATGGACCCCCTGGTATTGGCAGGCGTGTTGTCTGTAGGCAAGATCATTGACAATGCCTTGTCGGTTATCGCCGGAGGAATTGTCCAAAAGGCCAACTTTAAATCCGGGCCATACCGGACGTGGATTTTAGTAAACGGGCCATGTTTGACTTTTGGCATTTTCCTTATTTTTCTCAACCCTGACATCTCCCAAGCAGGCAAATTGGTTGTATTTGTCATTGGGTACCTGTTCCGCAACTGTCCGCAGAACTTTATCACCACAGCCCAGAACACGCTGATTAGAAAAGTTGCTGGCACCAACATGGCAGACCGCATGGCGCTTACTGCCAAAAGCGCACAAGGCACTAACGCGTCTAACATAATTATCAATTTTGTCGCAATATACCTTATTGAGTTTTTCAACAGGCTCTTGGGGGCAGACACGGGGAGGGGATACCTGGTTGTTGGGGTCGGGTTTGCCCTTATACAGACTGCCATCCAAATCTTTGTCTACAGGTCTTTAGCGCCTTATGACATTTACGACCCAAGCCTCAAGAAGATTGAAGGAAGCTCGGTAAATGTCAAGGTTGCCCATATGTACACTGACACTATAAAAAATGCCCAAGTATGGATCCTTATGGCGTCAAGCGTAATAGGCACAATAGCTAACGACACTATGACACCGATGACCGCCTACGTATTCAGGTATTCAATCGGAGATATAACAAGGCAATCAATGAACAACACCATCGGATCCTTCGTGGGGCTTGTAGTGGCGTTTTTGATACCCCCTGCCGCTAAGAAGCTAGGCAAGAAAGGCTCCCAGCAAGTTTCACGTATCTTAGTGTCTATAGGGTATGCTTGTATGGCGATGTTTGGCCACCAAAACCCGGCAGTCCTCCTTGCTGGAACAATGTGGAACAGCATGGGGATGTCGCTGAGCTCCTCTATTGGGGTCAACAACTACATAGATGCAGCAGAGTACCAGCTATTCAAAACGGGAAGGGATTCAAGGCCGTTTATAATGAGCCTCAGCTCAATCACCCTAAAACTAGGCAAAACACTAGCTTCTTTCGCGACAGCTTGGGTGCTTTTTTCCTGCGGGTACCAATCGCTTGGCAAAGGCCAGGCGATAATCGACGCCCAAGCGCTGGTAAAAAATCTATATGGCTTGCTTTCAGGCTTCTACATTCTTTCCGCTATTATGTTTTCTTTCTATTCGATAACGGAAGAGAAGGCAAAGGAGTATGCTGAGGCAAACAAGAGGATGATGGAAGAAAAAGCCGCTGCAGTGTCAGGCTAGCAAATGCATAGGTTGGCTGCACGGCCTGGCTTGTTGCAAAATATACAAATTGGATTGTAAACTATCGCGCTTGGCTATGGAAAACTCCCGCAACCATCGAAATTGCGGGAGTTTTCTTGCTTTTTCTTGCTAAAGAAGCTCTATTGCCCTTTTGTACAATGCGTCGTATTCACAGCCGCAGCTTCCACACTCGATATCTGCTTGCTTTACAGCTTCAAGGAGTGGTTCTTTGGTGCTGGCTTCCCCATTGGCTTCCAGCCATTTTTTTGATGGTTGGTCAATCAAATCCCATCCTGACTCGGCAAATTTTTCAATAATGCCTACTAATTCTTTATCCATTATTTACCTCCAAATATAAGCCATTAAATATCATTTATTTCCTGTGATACATCCTCCCACAAAAGGAGATCGGGAATTTTCCCTTCCTGCCAGTAATCAATAAGATATTCCATTACTACATTTTTGTCCTTTGTATATAAACGATATATAGCCCGGCCATTGTTTTCATTATAAAAACCAATTTCCAGCGTATATTGAAAATCTACCATTTCCTCTGGAGAACCTGCCTGTAAAAAAGTGCTGTCTTGTATCGGCAGCTCGGGGGATAGGACTAGAAAATCCCATTCATTGGGGCTAAAGCTGTTTATAATTTGGGAAATTAAGGTGGCGTCCACTTCATCATTTTGAAATTCATCAAAATTTGTCCTTATTGAAAAAGATTGTCTATCCATACTGCTCTCCGTTTGGGGTTATTCTGTGAAGAAAATTATACCAGTATTATATCATAAAGCGACAACTGATTGAGTGAGGAGTTTGTCTAATCAATTGGCCTGCAGATTAATTGCAGCAATACGGGCAATGCCAAGGCAAGTGGAGATTTTGGCAGCGGTGTAGGTTAGATCATCGGACAATACAAAACCAATGGGCGCGGTTTTCACTAAATACGTAGTCCGCCACGATATCAAGCTGTCCATAAAAATGTCGGAAGAACAGGCACGTTTGACAGTCTGCCGCTGTGCATGGCAATGTTTTTATAGCTCTAGTCTCAGCCCGATTTCTAAGCACAAACTACTTGTGCATAAATAGCAACCAGCAACTTGAACCTAAAAGCTTGTAGCCGTTGATGGCTTTCTCGAAGGACAAGCCGCCCGAGCAGGTGTACACCCAACCAGGACTGGAATTGTATACGATAAGACAACCTTCATCCGTTCCCTCGTTCCCAACTTTTTGCATCGATCGCCAAGTCCAGGGTAAGTATTGTTTGTATTGCCAATCATACCCACAGTTTTCGCTTCGGCGCCATGGTATGGCAACACCTTTCTTTTGCAGGTGTGTGCCCAACCCATTCATTTTGTGGCTCTCACTAGAGAATCCAAAAAATCAACTAGACTTTTTCGCCAAGCAAATCTACAAACATATCAATATCATTCAAGCTTCTCCATAGGTGAGCATAGCTTCCAGCCACTCGTCCATATCCTCTTTTATATCTTGGCACAAATTAGCATAATCGTCTTTTTCCACTACCCCATTCTCCAACATACAGGCATAAAATTTTTTAATGCTAGCTGCGTTTGACTTGATTTGTGCGCAACTTGACCACAATGCCTTTCGGATAAAAAAACTGCCTAAAAATCCACCAATGGAATAACAGCCATATCGAATATCTTGTGGCTCATAATAGTTTAGATAAAAATTGATGTAAAAATCTACATTGTTAATATGGTTATTGATTGTCTTGTCCGTTAGACCTTTGGCTTTGAGCCATGTTTCAAAAGTAGCTAGATGCTTCCTGTTGGATTTCTCAATTTCTTCAACCTGGGCTTCAAATTGTTCGTAATCCATACCGCCTCCCTCTTGAGTATTGTTATACATTAGCTCATGGTATCCAGATACCATGAGCATACCTTCGAGCAAGGGCATTATTTGTTTGTCCCTGCCTTCTGGAAGTGTAACGCACGGTGTATTCAACTTCGTTTTTGACACTATTATCATTTTGCATCTTTTAACTGTTATTATTCTCCTCTTAAAAGCTATCATAGGGCAACTTTTGCTTGAATGCTAGCTTTCTGTTAAAATAAGAATTATTATAAAATAATCAAAAGGAGACTGTCAAACATGAATTTTAGAGGATGTTTAGTATCTCCTCAAAAGAACAGAAATAAATGACAATACAAACATTTGACAAAATGTGCTCAAATGCCTTTCGCAAACCTTCCACAGCCTCCGGCAATTGTCAGCCCATCCGAATGATCTTTCAACAATCCATCTTTTGGGAAGGACAATGAACATATGGGCCTCGTTGCGC
>WRIE01000088.1 GCA_009782875.1 Eubacteriaceae bacterium
GAGTCTAGACAGCCTTTGGCAAAGCAAGTTCTAAGGGAGACTCCGGCAGCCCCTTGAGGGGCAGCCGGCAGCACGCCCTTATAGGGCGCTCCCCGAACCACCCGTTTTACGGGTGGTGGCGATCTCCTGAATCTGCTATTGCAGCCGGGCTACCCCGCTGTCTATTGCGGCTTGCGCAACTGCTTTGGCTACGATTGAGCCAACTGTCGTGTCTGTTGCATGAGGGAGAATATAGTCTTTTGACAATGATTTGCTGTCCACCATGCCTGCCAAGGCGTATGCAGCAGCAAGTTTCATCTGGTCATTGATATCAGATGCCCTTACGTCGAAAGCTCCTCTAAAGATGCCCGGGAAAGCTGACACATTGTTAACTTGGTTTGGAAAATCGCTGCGGCCAGTAGCTACAACAACCGCTCCTGCTTCGATGGCTTCATCCGGAAATATTTCAGGCACAGGGTTTGCCATGGCAAAAACAATCGCGTCCTTTGCCATGCTCGCAACCATCTCTTTTGACAAGGTTCCAGGCGCTGAAACACCAATAAACACGTCTGCGCCTTTTATTGCGTCCGACAAGGAGCCTTTCAAGTTTCCCAAGTTTGTAACCAAGGCTATTTCATCTTTAAACGGGTTCATGCCATCTTTCCTGCCTTGGTACAGGATGCCTGTCCTGTCGCAGAGCGTGAGGTTTCTAAAGCCATCAGCCAAAAGCAATCTCGCCACAGAGATAGCTGCGGCTCCTGCCCCATTGATGACAACCTTGACATCTTCTTTGTTTTTGGAAGCGACTTTCATGGCGTTAACCAGACCTGCCAATGTGACAACGGCAGTCCCATGCTGGTCATCATGGAATATCGGTATGTCACACCTCTCCTTTAGGCGTTTCTCTATCTCAAAGCACCTAGGCGCGGCGATATCCTCCAAGTTGACACCTCCAAAGGAGCCGGAGATCTGGTATACTGTCTCCACAAACTCTTCAACGTCCCGTGTCTTTATGCACAATGGGAATGCGTCCACATCCCCAAAAGCTTTGAATAACACACATTTGCCTTCCATTACCGGCATACTGGCTTCGGGGCCGATATCCCCTAGCCCAAGAACAGCTGTGCCGTCAGACACAACTAAACACAAATTCCAACGCCTAGTGTAGTCGTAGCTTTTCAAAACATCCTTTTCTATTTCAAGGCAAGGCTCTGCCACCCCAGGAGTGTATGCGACTGACAGCTCATCACGGGTGCCGGCTGGAGCCCTGGTAGTGATTTCAATTTTGCCTTTCCATTCAGCGTGTTTTATTAACGCTTCTTTCGCGTAGTCCATTCTTGTCCCCCTCAATTTATTAACAGTCCAAATCAAGGATAGCATATCATGCAAGCAAGCACAAGCCAGCTTTTTATTGGTTCTTCAATGACTTGCAATATGCTTTGACAAGAAATTTTGCAGTTAATAATCCATATATGATTTTTGTCAGCGCTAAATCCAATATACGGGCCAATGACGCGATAAACATTTTTTATTACCATACCACGAAAATATAAATATTTCTATGGAAAATCCATACCTCTATTACAGTTAAATTATCAACGCTGAGTGGTTTCATAAATATATAACCAAATTTTCATTGCCCATTTACAAGAAGAAATAGGGCTGATCCTCATGGGCGAGCCAATGCCAATGCTATTGGCTGGCTGTGGTATCGGATCATTCCATAAATCACAATCATAAGGAGATGAACAACGGTACTTTTCAATCCCCGCCTTGTTAGACAGGTCAAAGACGAGAGTAAACGAGTCAAGACTTACTGGCATTTGGATTGGACATGTGAGAAGCTGTTGATCATCGATCCGCTCCAAAGATGCCTGGATGCAGATATTGACTGCCCAAGAAGAAGCATATTGGTACGCATGGGCTTGCCAAGCACATAAACAGGGCGAGCGCCCAATAGAAGCAACCTGCCACCTTAACACAGGGAGGAATAAAACCGATACAGGAGCTTGGGGAGCATGATCTATCAAGCATTGGCGCATTTTGTTTTGAGGTTGGCAGAGTGAAAGGCAAGCCATAAATAATAGCGATAACGCAAGGAAAGGGGAAAAAAAAGCATAACCTGTGGCTTACCGCCTTTGGCTATGCTTGTATTAGGAATGCTCTGAGTCATAGCTTAACACTTTGTTGCCCTAAAATTGCTAGAATCCTAAAGAATGCCTGAAACGGTTCCAACGCCGCTGGGCAACAGACTCCTCGATCTTGATGCCATCCAAAAACCTGATTTCCACCCTGCCATCTGTGTTCTCCATTCCCAAGTTTCCTTCAGTGAAGGTGGCAGCCACTACCAAAGTCCGGCTAGCTCCCACAGGTTCGACCATTGCAGAGAAGCATACATTATCCCCGCTTGACAAAGCCATTTCAACGAACACTTGGTAGATTCCGTTTGGAACACTGGAATTGTCCTCATCTGTCAAATCCCAAAAAAGCTCGACTTTTGATTCGCTGGACTTTTTCTTGGAGAAAAAATCGCGTGCTTTCGCAGCAATTGACTCGGTTGAGGCTTTTGTGTTTTTATTATGGGAAAATGCTAGCGTTTTGACTAGCTGCCCATTTGAGTCTTCGACCCAAGCTGTAAAGGGTATAGGATCGCCATCTTCATCAACCGGGCAAACAACTGTTACCAAAACACCAGCAGTGCTTTGGTTCCGGCTTGCCTTGGCGAGCGCCTGGTTAGTGTTGACAAAAGAAAATGCGAGTGCAAACAAGCTTACTACTAGGAAACCAATCAGTAGTTTTTTCATATTTACATAGCACGCTTCGATTTTGAGCGCGCTTGCTCCTCCCAAGATTATACTAGATCGAATACCTAAATTATATAGCAAAAAGAACCGCATTAAAATGCGGTTCGATTAAAAGCAAGTTAGAGGCAAATTAAGATTACAAATTTGTTACATAATTTCCTGGCTATTAATTTCAAAAAACATTTGGAAATTGTACAATATTTTGTTTCAAGATAGTTTTTTTGCCAATCCCTTCATAATAGCCGGTTCGATACTTGTGCCATGGCTAGCCGGAGCATTCATCATACCTACATAAGAATACCCCAACCTCAAGCCTTGCCAAGTGGCGAGTGGTATTACGTTTCTTCTTTTCAAATTCGGAGGGCGATGCCCCCAAATACGTTTAATGCTGAACGCCTCCAGATACACCAGAGCTAGCTCCTCTTCACAAATGTTGTCTAAAGGCTTGTGCTTTTGCAGTGCCGTCCCTACCCTCCAGGTTCCATACAAACCTTTGCCTCAATGGGAGGCTAAGTGATAGGTTTTGACTCACAGTTCGTATGCCAAAGGATTTAGGATTAGCTTCTCAGCTCTGCGCCAAACAGTTTCTCCAAGCGGTTGATTGCCTTCTGCGCATTACTTTCAATTTCACTGGATGTCAAAGTTTTTGAGTCAGAGCCAATGACAAGCCGGATCATCACAGATTTCTGGCCTTCAGGCACTTGTTTTCCCCTGTACTCATCTACAAACAAAGCTTGTTGGAGCAACTCCCCTTCTTCTTTCTGGCCAATGATAGCATCATGCATCTCTTCCCACCTTATTGATGCGTCAAATAACATGGAGATGTCAAACTCGTTTACCGGGTATTCGGGAAGGTGGGCGAATTTATTGCTTCTAGACAGGTAAGGCACTAATGAATCAATGTCAAATTCAAACAACATGACCGAGTTGTTTCTTATTCCGCAATCAAGGGTAGCTTTCTTTGACAAAAGGGCTATGCTGCCAATAGGCGCTCCCGAAAGGCAGATATTGCTCCATACAACATTGTCCGCCCATATTGGTTTCTCAATTTTTTCGAAGCTGAACGGTTCCATATGGGTATAGCGGGGCATGTGCTCCAAAACGCCTTTTGCCTTCCGATAAAGTAAAGCCACATCAGCGGAGTCGCCACTGCCGACAAATGCGCCTGCGGCATGCCTTCTCTGATAGGGCAATAGTTCTTGCGGATTATAAACCGCCGAATAATCCTTGTCTTGGAAGACTTGGGCAGTCTCAAATATTGCAAACTCGTCGTAATAGTGCTGGTTCTTGGCTGCAGCCTTGCAGAGGTTTGGCAACAAGGATGGCCGCAAATAGCTTTCATCTGGCGCAGGCGGCGCGCTCAATGAAAGCAGGCCGTCATTATTCTGTAGAATAGCATACATATACTCATCAGCCATCCACGGATAGGTGAATATCTCAATCATCCCACACCTAAAAGCAAGATACTCTTTGATGCTTCTTTCCAAATCTATATCAACCTGGTTGATAGCGCCGTAAAATGAAGCTGTAATAGACGATGGCTCAAAGTTGTCGTATCCATACATTCTTGCTATCTCTTCCATGATATCGGCTTGGATTGAAATATCTCCGGTGGAGCGCCATGTTGGAGCTGTGACATTCATTTTGTCGCCGTCAAAGACAACGTCAAAACCAAGAAGCGCAAGCCTGTTATTTATTTCCTCGTTTGAAATATGCTTTCCAAGGCGTTTTTCCAACCAGCCTAGGGAAACATTAATGATCTTTCTTTCCAGCTTGTTTGGATAATTATCGCAATATCCGGTAACTGAAAGGCCAGGGAAGAGCTCGCTAAACAGCTTCATGGCAAGCGAAAGGGCAATATCGCATCTTTCTGGATCGATTGCTTTTTCATATCTGGTCGCCGCCTCAGTGCGTGTCTCGACCTTCCCAGCAGTATGCCTGACACTCATCGCATCGAAATTCGCAATTTCCAATATTGCCTTGCGTGTGCTAGGCAATATTGAATCCCGCTCGCCTCCCATAACTCCCGCCAGCGCAATTGCTTCCACTTCATCAGCAATGACAAGGTCTTCTGTGGATAAAACCGCTTCTTTGCCGTTAAGCAAAGTGATTTTTTCATTATGGGCAGCGCGCCGCACGTTTATAGACCCTTTTACTTGGTCTGCGTCAAATGCATGGGTTGGCTGGCCAGTAGCCAGCATTACATAATTAGTGATGTCGACAATGGCATTTGCAGGGCGGACACCTACCCGCCAAATATAACTTTGTATTTCAAATGGGGATGGCTTCACTGACACGCCGTCAATCTCTACCCCTATATACCTCGGGCATCCCTTGCTGTCATGGATATCAATAACAAAGCCTTGTGTAGGAGGCGGGCTGAATGGCTCGAATTCCACAAGCGGGAGATTGTACATCGCAGAAACCTCGCGGGCTAAACCGTAATGCCCCCACAAGTCAGGGCGGTTAGTCATGGATTTGTTGTCGATTTCAATTATCACATCATCCAATCCAAGGGCTTGGGCCAAGGGTGTCCCCGTTAAGGCATCAAATTCCGACAAGTCTATTACAGTCGCTTCTTCAGTGAATGGGAATAGATCAAACAAACCTATCTCGGAAGAAGCGCAAATCATCCCAAAACTTTGCACGCCACGGACTTTTGCCGCTCCAATTTCAACAAGGCCGCCTTCCCCATGCCAACGCACTTTTGCCCCTGGCAGCGCTACTGCGACCTTCATTCCCAAACGCAGGTTTATTCCGCCGCATACAATTTCTACAGGCGCTTGATCGCCAATATCAACCTTGCAGACTTTAAGCTTGTCTGCATCGGGATGCTCTAAAATATCAGATATGGCTCCGACAACCATTTTGTCGAAACTTCTTGCTATCTCTTCCATTCCCTCAACTTCAACAGTGGACATGGTCAAGTCGTAGGCAAGCTTCGCCAAATCCATGCCATCAGGTATTTCAACATATTTTTTTATCCAGTTATATGACAGTCTCATAGATTTAGTGTCCTCCTAACAGAATTGGCTCAAGAATCTAATATCGGAACTATGGAAGAGTCTTACGTCATCCACTCCATATCGCATCATCACTAGCCTGTCAAGGCCGATGTTCACATAAAAACCGGTGTATTTGTCCGGATCAAGCCCGGCAGTCTTGATGACATTTGGATGTGGCGTCCCTCCCGGCATTATTTCAATCCAGCCAACATGCTTGCATACGCTACAGCCTTTGCCTCCACAAACAAGGCATTTCATATCAATCTCAAATCCCGGCTCCACAAATGGGAAAAATCCTGTCCTCATTCTTACAGCGACATCTTGTCCAAAAACTTTGGACAGAATACTCTTGATCATCACAATGCCAGCGGAGAACTTGAAATCCTCATCGACAACCAGCGCCTCATATTGGAAGAATGCCCTCTCGTGCCTTGCGTCGGTAGCCTCATTGCGATAGACCCTCCCCGGATAGACAAACCTAAACGGCGGCTTGCGGCTCTGCATATACCTGACGCTGGCTCCGGTCAAGTGAGGGCGTAGGCATAGCCTTTCTCCGCCGCTTCCCGATTCATGGCCAGCCAGCCAGTAGGTGTCCATACTCTCTCTTGCAGGGTGCCCAGGGGGGAAGTTGAGGTTGTCAAAGCCGTACAACTCGCTCGTTATGTCTGATTCTTGGAATATCTCAAATCCAAGGGACCGGAACGTGTCGTTTAAGTCATAGCTCATCTGTGTTATTGGATGCAATGATCCAGCCAAAGGCGGGATGCCAGGCACAGTGCAATCGAATTCTGGAGATATTTCAGATGCCTTGAGCACAATTTCTTCCCTGCGTGACTCAATCTGGCTGGTAAACAGGTTTTTTAGCCGATTTGCTTCCTTACCGACTTCAGAGCGGAGTGAAGCCTCGAGCTTGGGCAGCTCTTTCAATGCTTCAGTAATCGAGCCTTGCTTGCCCAATAGGGCTGTTCTCACCATTTGAAGCTCTTGCTCATTGTTTGCGGCAGCTATCTGCTCTTCCCCCTCAATAAGCAAAGCTTTTAATTTTTCTATCATTGCTATTATTACCTCCCAAATACTGTCGCTGTCTTGCAAACTAGAACCAAGCCAGCAACCTGGCCTAATCAGGCCAAATAAAAAAGGGGCACCGCATGGGACGGAAAACATCCGCGGTACCACCCACATTAAACGCTATGCGTTTCTCTCAAATAGCTATAACGCTGCCAATGCGCTGCAAGCTACTGATACTTCACAAGCAGTGCTCGAAAGTGAAAACTCGGCAACGCTTGCAGGGAATTCCCATCATCCTCCCCTTTCTGTAGCGCGCGCAGCGCCGGGCACTCTTTTTCATCGCATTTATCACTGTTATTCCTGTTTTAGCTCTTGTGGCAGCCAATGGGATCTATGCGCCTGTGCGCCTGGTTTTTATGGCCGACACCCTTCCCATATAAATGGCGGTTTATTAGCATTAACCCACAATAAATGGGCAATTGCCACTATTATATAGCTAAAAGCAAAAAAATCAAGGCGCAAAAGTAGATATTAGTCTTTTTTCTTCCTTCTTCTCAATGACAGACCGCCTATTGGGCTTATCACAGCCGCATAAAAGCCTAAATTGTACCAGAATCCGGTATTGTAGCTTTCATAGATCTTTACAGAGTCATCGAAAAATGAGAACACGAGATAGAACGGTGCTAACCATCCTTGGACCATTCCTGTAAACAAGCCTGCCGGTTTATCCCTTGCTTTCCCCGGCATGCATCCGCTCATTGTAGAAACCATTGCTGCAAGAAGAAGAATTATAACAGCCCTTTTCATATTCTTATCCATTAAAACAAGCCTCCTTAAAGTAAATGTTGGCGCATTCTGCACACTATTCGACATATTAATTATACATGCGCGCCCTAAGACACAATGGCTTTTTCAGCCACTAATAGTGTATTAACAAATGGCTGGATTATTGTTGGAATCGTGGCTTTGAGTCAATAAAACGCCATCATTATTCCTTCAGCCTTTTATACCAAGAAGCCCCCGGCTGTGAGGGTGTCAGCTGATTCGGTGTTTTGAGAAAACACAATTTACAACACGGCAATCAGCCTAACCGTAACAGTTTGCGGCGACACACAGGAAAAGAGATGAAACACAAGCACAGAGCGGCGTAACCAGCACAATCCGATGTAGATAATCAAGGCATTTTACGAACCGCATTATCACATGCCCTTGCCACGCCTTTAACACCAACAGCCCTTTACTACGATATTGCTCCATTTTTATTGCCTGGATTATCCATCATTAAAACCAGCATGATTGAGATTATGCAGATCGCTGCCGCTAAAATTAATGAATTTGTAAACTCCCGCCTGCGGTTAGTATGTTTGAAATCAACGGGAACGCCAATGCTGACACTCCAAATCCAATCATTACAAGCCCAAAATTCATGCCACCATATTGCGTACAGAAACTATCTGCTGTCATCACGGAGTACTCAATTGCTGCGCTGCCAAATCCAAACGAAATCAGCATTATGCAAGCTAAGAAAAGCACGCTTTCGCTGGTTATCATTAGCAATGCGGCACACAAAATTATTGCCGAAATGGACACCATAGCAGCTTTCCTGCCGATTTTGTCTGAAATCCATGATACGGCGAGCCTGCCCGCCGCGCTGCTGATGCCAGTTAGAGCAACGCCAAGAACGGCTAATTCCTCGGATAATCCTCTGGCGGCTCCCAACGACAAAAACACGGGATTGAGACTGAACCACCACCGCCTGGAAGGCGGTGGGTTCAGGTGTTGCGGCTGGAAGCCGCCTAAAGCACCTTAGAGCTCGTCGATGCCGAAATTGTCTTGTTTCAGGTTCTCTACGATGTCCTG
>WRIE01000089.1 GCA_009782875.1 Eubacteriaceae bacterium
ACATGAAAGGCGGCCCAATTGTATAACTTTTTGACTCCCACCCGCATAGCGGGTGGTTTTTTGTTGATGGCATTTGACACTTCGCATCGATTCGATGCAAAGTGCCCCATGCCATCAACAGGCCAAAGCCTAGGGCAGAAAATAAAAAAGCGAGGGCAGGCGCCATTTTACTATAGTGCCTGCCCTCGCTTTGCATATCCTTTCAAATTTTCTTATCTTTCCCATGGCTACGTGCTTGATTTTGATGCTCCCGCAAATGCTTTGTCGCTGAAGTAAGGGGCTTTTTTTAGCATGCAATGCCCATTGTATGGGTTTAATAAAATTATGTCCCTTAGTGTGCCAAGCTGCTCAGGTTTTATGATGCGCTTTTCCACTGTTGTGAAGCTTGTTGATGTTCCTGCAGGGTTCTTTGTGTAAGCCTTGTAATTAGAACCTCTTGTCTTGTGGGGCTTTTCTGCAGTCCCAATGAGTCTTGACAAGGACTCTTGAGTATCAGGGTCTGAGGCTCCAAGGACTGCTTTGTAAGGGCAGTTGTCTGCAATCGCCTTTCTCGCTTGGGATCCATACACCATGTCCAGTTGGGCAAGGCTTTGGATTATAATCATAAAAGTCGCTCCTTTGGAACGCAATGTTGCAAGGCCCCCCAGTAGTATTTCGATTTTGCCCAGCCTGGCTGCTTCATCCACAAGGACAAGGGTTTTTTTGTTGCCAGTATCCGCTCTTCGCTCCAAATGGCGGATTGTCTGGATTGTAATCAGCCTTAGCAGGCCTCCCCATTGTTCTATCAAATGTTCTGGCACTCTTACGAAAATATCGTGTCCTTCTTCCAAGCATGCAGGCGAGATGGAATTTGACATTGACAGGAAGTCCCTCACATTTTTATCCGAAGAGAATTCAATGAGCCTGGAAGAGAGCTCTGTGAACACTCCTGAAATGGTTGCAGGAGGCAAAATTGTAAAATGCCCAATCAAGACTGCTGACCCGGATTTGCTTTCGGAAAGCTCCTTTAGAAGGGCTTTGGGGTTTGATGAGAGTATTGTGTCTATCGTTTCGATAAACGTTTTGCCTTCTGGGTGGAAATGGACAATGCATGCGGCCAGCAGGTTTTGGGCGGTGCGCGCCCAAAAGGGGTCTGAATTTCCAACAGGCTCGGGAATAAGCGCTAGGGCAATCTCCCTTGCGTCTTGGACAGGGTTTTTTCCAGAATCAAGGGTGCAGAAGGGGTCATAACCTATTGAGGATTCCAATGGGTTTATACAAATAGCATCTGTTCTAAAGCTCTGGGAGTGATCATACAACTCGCCTTTTATGTCAATCGCGAATACTGGCCCGTTCCATGACAATAGTGTAGGGATAGCTATACAGGAGCTTTTCCCGCTTCCTGAGCCGCCGATAACTAAAATATGCCCGTCAAGGCTTTCCTTCTTGGATGCATAATTGCCGAAATGCTTGCCAAACACAACGCCTGATGGCTTTAGTGACCTCAACGCTTTTGGGATGGCTTTCATTTGTCTTCGGGCTAGTATATTATCTTCTAATTGTAACCTAAATAACGGGATTTTTCTTGACAGCGAAATGCCCATCATTAAATATCCTACAGCCGGCAGCCAAGAGGGCACTTGAAATCCAAGCTCTATACAGATGCTTATTACAGTAGGGAAAATTATCCCAGTGTGCCAGTAAAACGCAAAGATTTTAGCGAATAAACTGAATGAAAATCTTAAAAACAATTCGAAAAAATAGTACTCCATAACACTTTGTCCCCCAGTTTAAAAATTAATTCTTCCGCATTTGAATGTATGCGTCGATGTAAACCAATGCTATCATAATAAAATATACATTTCAAATATTAATATAGGTAAATATATGAAATGGCTGAAAAATAATTATACTATATGTATTATATTAGGTTTTGGCGACTTCATATTTTGCATGTCATATATATAAGGCATTTACGACTTGAAAACATCAAGTTGCAATATTGGGAAGGATTTGTGAATTTTTGCACAAATCGCAAAATTGATAAATATTAGTGCGCAAACAAAGCATTGGCAGACAGGCGGGCGATGGTTTGCCTGTGTTAAATTTGTTTGAAGAAAGCAGGAGAAATTATGCATGCCTAGGAATCAATTCATGAGGTTTCTTGATGATATAGAAAACAATCTTGAGCAAGCCCATTCGCCCTAGAGCTGGCGAAAGTAGCCAAAATTCCACCGTTCTATTCCTAAAGTTTGTTTGCCCGGCTTGTTAAGCGGTCTGTCAATGACTTTATCAAAATGAGGCGGTTTGCAAAAGCAAGGGATTGCAGACATAGCATATGGCTGTGGATTTGGCAGCCACAAAAGTTTTACGAAGTCATTCAAGTCTGCATTTGGCATCACACCTGAAGCGCACAGGGCAAGCCTTGGCGATTCTTAGCCAAGTTGCATAGTCCAAGCTAGTTTTGAACTCGGCTCTTCAACGATGTGTGAAGATGTGTGAAGATGTGTGAAGAGGATGATGGCTCTTTTGTATACTTCGCCGGCTCGCTCGCAGCAGTGGATTGGAAGCAAAATGTAGGCGAGTATGCTGTATGCACATTTGAGTCTTGCGACCATGGAGAGCTTCACACATCAGCGATGGACATAACGATGAAGTTCTTTTTGAAACATGGCTTCCAACACGCAATTTGGCTATACAGCCATTCTCAGTAGAAAAGCACAAGAGGAGGTTTGGGTTTCGTTATTGCCTAACATGTCGAAAAATAAAGAATAGAACAGAAAGGCAAAGAGCCAGCCAATTGCAGTGCATTGGCTTGGCTCTTTGCCTTTAAAAGCATATCGAAGCTAGGCAGTGAATCCACTATTTAAGATACTTTTGCGCCAAATAACCTGCTTTGTCTGTTCTCTCCCATGGCAGGTCAAGGTCGTTTCTCCCAAAGTGCCCATATGACGCAGTTTGTTTGAATATCGGCCTTCGAAGATCAAGTGTGCTGATAATGCCGTCTGGCCTAAGGTCAAACTCTTTTTGGGCGATTTCTGAAAGCATTTCATCCGGAAGTTTTCCAGTCCCGTTTGTGTCGACATTCACATTTATCGGGTTGGCAACTCCAATAGCGTATGAAACTTGAATCAAACAGCTTGAGGCGAGCCCTGCCTTAACGAAATTTTTAGCAATGTAGCGAACCATATATGCGGCTGACCGGTCTACCTTTGTCGGGTCTTTGCCAGAGAATGCGCCACCGCCATGTGGGGCATATCCGCCATATGTATCTACAATTATCTTTCGCCCTGTCAAGCCTGCGTCTCCATCAGGCCCCCCTGTGACAAACCTGCCGGTAGGGTTAATAAAAATCTTGGTGTTGTCGTCAATCATGCCTTTGGGTATTATTGGCTCAATTACATGTGTTTTAATATCGTGGTGGAGCTGCTCTTGGCTGGCGTCAGCAAGATGTTGGCTCGATACAACTATAGCCTCTATGCGTTTTGGCGTATCGCCATCATATTCGACTGTGACTTGGGTTTTTCCATCCGGTCGCAAATATGGAATCGTCAGGTCTTTGCGCACCTCTGCCAAGCGGCGGGCAAGCGAGTGTGCAAGGCTGATCGGCATTGGCATCAGCTCGTCAGTCTCATTGCATGCAAAGCCATACATCATGCCTTGGTCTCCTGCGCCAGTCGATTTTTCCTCTTCTTGGCTGGCCGTCTTTGACTCAAGGGAGTTGTCCACCCCAAGCGCGATGTCAGCAGACTGCTCATTTAGCGCAACAAGCACACTGCAACCATCTGCATTAAATCCGGGAGCTTTGTCGTCATAGCCGACATTGCGGATTGCTTCTCTAGCTATTCTATTAATGTCTACATAACAGCTTGTTGTGATTTCACCTATGACTAAGACAAGCCCAGTCGAAACGGCACATTCGCAAGCTACCCTGGCTGCAGGGTCTTGTTCCAGTATGCCATCCAGTATTGCGTCGCTTATCTGGTCGCAGAGTTTGTCTGGATGGCCTTCTGTGACTGATTCGGAAGTTATGAGCTTTTTCATAAATAATGCCCCCATATTAAATTAGTTTCTTATCATTGCCCGGCAATCAAGAACCAGGCTGGCTGAAAAAATATTATACCAACGTTGGCCTATAATATCAAATTATTGCAAAATTTTCACTCAACTTCTTTTCCGCGCTTTGATTGGCGCCCCATAATACTGGTAGAGCGCGCATGCCATATCCCCATTGAAAAGCTTTCTGGTTCTATCAGGCTTTTTAGCAGAAAAGCAGTTGGCGAACTCCGGGTTTGAGCATAGAACAAAGAAGCTCCAACCGTCAAGGCCTGAGCATACATTACCCATCTTGGTGTACAGTTCCCTCAAGCTTGTCCCGTCACTTATCCGTTCTCCATATGGGGGGTTGGTGGCAACAATACCATATTTTTTCCTTGATTTAAAGTCCCGGAAATCTAGCTTCTGGAACATTATATCATCTTCCACTCCCGCCCTTGCTGCATTTTCTCTCGCCAGCTTGACCATCCTTGGATCGATGTCGCTTGCTAATATCCGGTATTCCAGTTTTTTCTTCACATCGCTTTCCAAAGCATCAGCTTTTTGGGAACTTGATAGGATTCCCCAATTGTCTATGGCAAATCTCCGGTTGGCGCCCGGCGCCATCCCTTTGGCTGCCAATGCCGCCTCAATAGCTATTGTTCCAGATCCACACATAAAATCAACAAATTCGCAATTTCCACTGAACTTGGATAAGCTTACGATTCCTGCTGCTAGAGTCTCCTTGAGCGGCGCTTGGCCTGCTTGGAGCCTGTAGCCCCTCTTGTGCAAGCTAGAATGGCTTGTGTCAATCGCAAGCTTGCAATAATCCTTCACTATGTGCACAATAATGTTATACTCTGGTCCACTCTCATCCAAGGAGGCAATGTTGTAGCCTTCTTTAAGTGAATCTACCATGGCTTTTTTAATTATCCTTTGGGAGTCAGACTTGGAGTGGATTGCTGATTTTCCCAAGGAGATCCTGGAGACGTTGAATTTTGCGTCGCTGGGCAAAAAATCCTTCCAGGGTGTTTTGCGGGCAAGATCGAAAAGGCTATCAAAATCTTCTGTGGCCCCTTCCGCGACTTCGATTAGTACGCGGTTTGCTGTCCGCAGCCAGATATTCAGCTTGTAGGCGTCATAGACACCCCCATGTATGCTGGCAAAACCATCCCCGCTAGCAGTGATTTCGTATCCCAATGATATAATCTCGCTTTTTAGGATGCTCTCCAATCCAAATGCGCAAGTTGCGCTTATTACAAGCATGTCGTTTGAATTCATAATTTCTGCGCGAGGATGCCCCTTCCTCTAGCGGCAGCATAATCTGCAGCAAGGCGGGGGAGGAATCGCGCCTCCTAATGTAGCTTTCCTCATAGCCAATAGTGTATTGCTGGTTTCTATTATGTCCATTTTAAAGCAGGGCAACTGCCTTTGCCAAGTTTGTTGCTGTTTAATCCAGCATGCCAAAGTGGCCGCTAGCTCTTCTCCAAAAATGAACCGCTCTTTGACTTTTGCCCAACTTTGCCGTATTGCATGAAGCCATGCAAAAGTATGGCGCTTTGCCGGTTTTCTACACGCACATTTTTTCATATTCGCTTTTGCAAGCTGGGGTTGTCCTTTCGGACAAACTTCAGTTGGCTACAATATAAACGCCAGTAGCGTGTGTTTTTAAAACCATGTTCCTCGATTCGCGTAATCTAGGTGATGAATTTATAAACAGATCGTAGGACAAAGGGCTATTGGAGCATCTCTTGGCGCCTGTTTTAACAACACAGCCAATTAAAGCTTTGCCTTGTCGATAAGGAAAGCCCCCACTCAAAGCGCCATCAGGCGTTAAGAGGCAGGTTGTTTACTCGTTTAGTTGCCCTTTGATATTGGCAATCCTGTCTCTTAGCATTGCTGCTCTTTCAAAATCAAGCTCCTTTGCAGCTTTTTTCATTTCTTTTTCCAAAGAAGCCATCACTTCTTGGGGTGTTTGCATGATGGAGGATTTTTTGCGAGTCCCTTTTGCAGTATGGTAGGTTTCCTCGTCCTCTTTGATAAGGTTTTCAATCCCATGGCGGATTTCTTTCACTACACCTTTTGGGACAATCGAGTGCTCTTCGTTGTAGGCTTGCTGTTTGGCGCGCCTCCTGTCTGTTTCATCAATTGCGGTCCTCATTGATTCAGTCACCACATCGGCATACATGATGACTTTGCCATTAAGATGCCGCGAAGCCCTGCCTATTGTTTGTATAAGTGAAGTGGTGTTGCGCAAAAAACCTTGCTTGTCTGCGTCAAGAATTGCCACTAGGCTGACTTCAGGTATATCAAGGCCTTCCCTTAGCAAGTTGATGCCAACGATAACGTCATATACACCGCTTCTTAAATCATTAATGATTTTTACTCGCTCAACGGTGTCGATCTCCGAGTGCAGATAGGTAGCGCTCACTCCCGCCTGGGCGATGTATTTTGTCAAATCCTCTGCCATCCTTTTGGTCAAAGTTGTGACCAATGCTTTCTCTCCGGCTTTGGCAACTTCATTTAGTTTTCCGATTAGATGGTCGATTTGCCCAGTTGTAGGAACAACTTCGATGCTAGGGTCAATCAAACCTGTGGGCCTGACAATCTGCTCAACAATGTTCTGGGAATTGTCCCTTTCATAAACAGCAGGGGTAGCCGAGACGTACACAACTTGGTGGATGCGCTCCTCGAATTCTTGGAAGTTCAGCGGCCTGTTGTCATAGGCTGATGGAAGCCTGAATCCATAGTCTACCAAGTTCTTCTTCCTGGAGAAATCCCCGCCGAACATGCCCCTCACTTGGGGAAGCGTCACATGGGACTCGTCTACTATGAGCAAATAGTCGTCTGGAAAATAATCTAGCAGGGTATAAGGGGCATCTCCTGCCGCTGTCCGGTTGATATGCCGTGTATAGTTTTCTATCCCTTTGCAGTAGCCCATCTCCCTCATTATTTCGATATCGTAATTAGTGCGTTGCAAAAGCCTTTGGGCTTCAAGAAGCTTGCCTTCTTGCCGCAACTTCTCAATAGCCTCGTCAAGCTCTTCTTGGATTGTGACAAGGGCATTTGACATGTTCTCTGGAGCAGTCACATAGTGGGAAGCAGGATAAATGCTAACATGCCTCAAACTGGCGACAGCGTCGCCAGTGATGGCGGTTGTCTCGACTATCCGCTCTATCTCATCTCCATACAGCTCAATTCTTACCGCATGCTCTGCGCTGGAGGCAGGGAATATCTCCACAACATCCCCCCTTACCCTAAAAGTGCCGCGCCTGAAATCCACTTCATTGCGCTCATATTGCATGTCGACAAGCCGGCGGATGATCTCATCCCTGTCTTTTGTCATACCGGGCCTTAAGGACAAGACCATGTTTTCATAGTCTATAGGGCTTCCAAGGCCATAAATGCAGCTAACACTTGCCACAATCAATACATCGCTGCGCTCGGATAGCGCAGCTGTGGCGGAGTGGCGCATTTTGTCAATTTCATCATTTATTGACGAATCTTTTTCGATATACAAATCTGGTCCAGGGACATATGCCTCCGGCTGGTAGTAATCGTAATAGCTGACAAAATATTCTACAGAGTTGTTAGGGAAGAAGCTTTTAAACTCAGAGTAGAGCTGGGCTGCCAATGTCTTGTTGTGGGCAAGCACGAGGGTAGGTTTGTTGATTTTTTCCACAACTTTTGCCATTGTATATGTTTTGCCTGATCCAGTAACCCCAAGCAGGATCTGTCCCCTCAACCCATTTTCTATTCCTTCAGCCAGCGATTCGATAGCTTGGGGCTGGTCGCCTGCAGGCTCAAATTCGCTTACAACTTCGAATTTTCTGTATTCCATAGGCTTATTATAGCGCTAACCAATAAAAAAAAGGCCCCATTAGGCCTTTTGCGGCTTAAAAATCAAGTTTAGTCACGCAAAGATATCAATGCACGTTATAACCCTCATGCCCAATTTCCGACTTGTCAGGCAAGATTACACTTGCTGCAATATAAGCGATTATCCCTGTGAAGAAACCAAAAGCATACCCTTGCAACATTCGGTCAATATCAAAATATTGCGGGATCCCGCTTATTGTCCAGCATAGTGTTGCCGTGCTTTTATCTTTGAACAGGTTCTTTTTCAACCGTTACGCTGCCAAAACTTTCCATAATTCGCCTCTGTTTGATAACCAGTGGAGGTTTTCTGATTTGGCACACTCCTTAATCATCGTTTTGTAGTTTCTGTGATAGCCAGTCTTTCCAAATTTTTCTAACAGCAATTGTCGAGAAAAGCCAAACCAGATGGCAAGCTCGCAGCCCAGCAAATATTGGCATTATCCTCCCAAGTCATTGAAAACTTGTTTCAAGCCAAGCCTGGCCATATCTTATTCATCCAACAAGGTCGTGCTTTGTGCCTAAACCTGCATTGAGCTGCTCTATGGATTTTTACGGCCGCCTTTGGTTGGCTGGGCAATTTGATGGGGCTGTCGCAAAAGTCCCTTTTTAGGAAAAACTACGAAAGGCCTTTTGGTGGCAAGAATTGCCATCCAGAAGGCCTTTCACATTAGTATTGTACATTTAAGCATATTCTACATGACAGCAT
>WRIE01000090.1 GCA_009782875.1 Eubacteriaceae bacterium
ATTTGAAAATCGGGGGGATATGCTCTATGAACTGGCATACACCCTCACAAAAGATGAATTTGCAGAGTTCTATGGCAAAATTGCGTAATTTGCAATTCTAGAAGTTCATTTTGCAATTACAGTAATAAACGTCTTGGGCGCCCGATTGTTCTGCCAGGCTGACTCCATTCGCAGCAATCACAATTTAGCCATCGCGGAATAGGATGAAAAACCGCTTGACAATAAATCGTACTTTCGGTATGGTATATGTACCGAAGGTGCGAAATGGGGAAATATCATGCGCAACAAAGAGCGTTTATCAGCTTTCAACCGGGATAATATACTCAGTGCTGCGAAGCGGCTGTTCATAGAAAATGGAGTCCTCCAAACGACAATGAATGACATCTCAAAAGAGGCTAATTTCAGCAAATCGACAGTTTATGTTTATTTCAAAAGCAAAGAAGAAATCTATAACCATATCATTCTGGAATACTTTGAGATCCTCAAATCCGCTATTGGAGAGGTGCTCCACAATACACGGAAGTTCCCTGGCGGTTATTTTGCAGTCTGTGACGCCTTGGTGATAGTATACAAGGCTTGCCCATTGTTTTTTGAAAGTATCTTAGGCGAAATCAAAATGCCAGATAATGAATCCGAGACTGTGCTTGCCCAAATCTATAAGGTTGGTGAGGAGATAAACGGTATCATAGAGGATTATTTGAAAGACTGCATTGCCGCGAAACAGGTCAGCCTTGACATGCCGCCACTACAGGCAACATTCATCCTGTGGGCAGGCATTACCGGAATAATAATGACAGCGCACAAAAAGGAAGCCTATTTAAACAAGGCGGCAGGAATAACGAAAGAAGATTTTATGCGGGATGGGTTTCGCTTTCTATTAAAATCATTAGGAGTAAGTGATTTTGAAAACTAATACAAAAGCAGGGAAAACAAAGGCTATGTTGCCAATTCTTTTGGCAATCAGCCTGCTGTTGGCTGCAGGGGAGTGGATCGTTGCAATTAACCTATATATGACAAGTACGCCCCGTTTGAATCCAGGCGCATTGGAAACTCTTAGAAACAACCCTGTGATGGCAACTTCGGATTCAGGATTGCTGCAAGCGTTTGAACGGCGCAACTCAACGAAGCGGGGAGCCTTCACAGGAAACGAAATAAGCGAGGATGTCTTGCAACTATTAGGTTGGGCAGCCACGGGCAAGAACCGTGACGGCACAGGATTCGTCATTCCTTTGGCGATGGGCGCTGACCCGTATGTGTCATTATATCTTGCGCAGGAAAGCGGGGTTCGCAGGTTTTCATGGAAAAGCAATCATTTTGAGGCTGTGGTTGAGGGTGACATCCGCAATAAAATAAATTCGGGGCAAAATGCGTCCGCGATTTGGATTTATGTCGTAGACATAGATGGAGTGCCGAATGGCAACATGGATTGGGCTTGGCATGCAATAGGAGCAATGAGCGAGCACCAGTATCTAGTCGCGGATGAGTTTGATATCCAGGCGCGTTTTATGGCTTCAATTAGCACAGATGAAGTGGCTGCGCTCTTGGGGCTAGACTCGGGCAAATACTCACCGGTAGGTGTTATGATCATGGCCCAGAAATAAGAGCGGGAAATTGGGCAGTGCCACACTCGCCTTCTTGCTGCAAAAAACACAAAAGCGCCCTTTGGCTATGCAGGCCTGATGGCGCTTGGATTTTCCAGTTAACCTGATACAAAAGGCATAGGAGCGTTTTTTTGTGGATGTTGCTCAAAGTCGCGTTTCATGATTCGGGCGTATCAAAAATAAAACTAAATACGTAACAGCCCCAGACACTAGTATCACCTCAAAATCGATTGGCGCAAGAGGGGAGGCGCCGACAGGGCCAAATAACAATCCTTCGCCGAAGCGGTACAAGTTCCAGTCCATCATCACCATTTCACCTATATACATAACAACAGTAGCGGCTGTAGCGATGAAAGATGGGATAACCATTGAAAAAAGCTTGGGTTTGCCATAAAGCCATGTCCCCGCATAGACCCCTGCAGTCATACCAAATACTATAAAGAAAACCGCCATCAACACCGCCGAAATCGGCGAAACGGTAATTTCTCCCGTTCTATAAAACGCTGTGAAGCAAGCGAATACACACAATCCCACGAAAATGCTTACAGATATAAGCTGCACAATGAGCGGCTTTTTCTTTTTGTACTGCGGCTCATGGGACATCTCATAAAACCCATAAACAACGCCCAAAACGGCCAGATCAATTATTATGGAGATTATATAAAAATGCATTTTGAAAACCGGGTTATATTTGGTGATGTACGGATTTTTAAACAACCTCTGTTCTGCTATTGGTTTTTGAGTTAACTGCGCTTCCGGCGGCTGTTCTTCTGGTATTTTTTGAATATCGATTATATCTCCGTCTGTTATGCTTTCTGACACGATTTTTATTTGCAACCATTCTTTCATATTTGGAGGCGGCACAGCACACATAGCCCATTGCCACATTTCGACTTTTTGGTCTGTTTCACTTTTGTTTAGTTTAACTATTCTTGTTTCTGTTTCTCCGCTTTCGTTAATTAATACTACGTTGAAATAGTAAAATTCCGAATCCTCGTTATCGTCTGATGTCTCTGAAAAGGCAATTGCGTTGCCATCGTTGTCTGCTCCCGAAAAAACGGTTATCTTTTCGAGTGCCATTTCAGAGCACAAAAATAAAAGTATCGCCATTATGGACAACATGGGCAGTGTATACTTTTTCAAATATTTATAAGCGAGCGGCATTATAGCCGCGCAGACTATCAGCGCAATGCTTATCGGCGTGTACGGAATTATGTACTTTGGATAATCCATCGCATTTATCCCGCCATCCCGCAAATATGCCGCCAACATAACGATGCCCATATAAACCGGATAAACAGATGCCAACAAAATGGCTGCCATTGAGGCGAGATAAACTTTGGATGGCTTTGAAATAGATTTTTTCATGTTGATGACCTCTTCATTTTAGAAAATTCCAAGTTGGATTCTCGTTAGCTTCTGTATCACACAAATAGACATTTCCGTTTTTCCGGCAAACCGCAAAAAAAGTTGCCTGCATTATCTATAAACATTTCAAGTGTTGCTTCTTCCGTATCCCATAAAGCATCCAACGACTCCCTCAATGCTTGTTTTTCCAGGTCTTTGCAGTGATGGGGAAATTCATGCTCATATTCCCGCCATTCCAATTCAATCAATGTTGCTCCACCTTCAGAATATTCACATACCAAGGCTGCCCTGCCAAAGCGTGGAGACGATAGCCGCCTTGCACAGAAAACAACATATTATAGTTGCCAATTGTGCTACTGAGGTTTATCCGCTTATTGGCCAGCGCTAAATCCTCAAAAGGAAAGCAATTCTCTTTTTCAGCCAATGCATTAAGCTCATCAAGTGAAATTTTCTTCTTTCCATCAAAATTTCCATACAAATCTCCCGGGATTGTAAATGCCTGCGGTTTTTCATCAGAGCAGGACGCAAAAAATATGCATATAACCACAATTATGGGTATAGCAATACATTTTCTCACCATATCAAGTCCCTGCCGCATTTGTGATGACAGTAACTGCAACCATGAAAAACAGTATTGCAAAACACAAGGCGGACACAAACGCAAGCTTTTTGTATGACAGGATATTTTCTATCCGCAATCTCGTTTTCGTGCCGCCGAACGCGCTGGAATAATGGGTTCTGTCGCTAGAGCAGGAAAGAAGCGCCAATGCATATTCTTTTTTGCCGTTTTCAGTGAGCTTTTTCAATACATCGGCATCACAAGCCAGCTCCATATCGGTGAAAAAGCATTTTAGAAATATCCATATGAGCGGATTAAACCAGTGGACACAGGCTGTTATAACAGCAATTACGCGCCACAGATTATCATGGCGGCGGATATGCGCACACTCGTGTCTCAGGATGTAATCCAAGTCCGCGCCCGCAATATTGGCTGGTAAAACTATTTTCGGCTTTATAATTCCATAGACCGCCGGGGATAGTCCTTTGTCAGAACGATAGATGCTGTCTCTGATATGCACGGCATCCCTAAATGCCGATTTTGTAAAGAAATAAAGCAGCATCGAACAAAGAACAGCCACAACCGCAACAATTGCCCACACCGTTCCGGCGCTATAAAAAATATCTTTTATCCGATCGGTTTTATAAATTATGGGGAAATAGCTTTGCGCCGCTTGTATGCTGTTGGTCATTGAGATCTCTGGCGAACCGGGAACAGCTTCCCAGACTATTATCGTTTTCGTTGTGTATCGTGAAATAAAGCTTAACAGGCTGTATGGGCTGGCAATCCCCAAAGGCATCCAAAACCGGATAAGCGGCAATGCCCACAGCAAATAGATGCCAAAACGCGGCAATTTGCGGATTTGGCGAAAGAGCAGAACGATAAGCCCGGCAACAGAGCCGAGGATGCTTAAATTAAGAACCCAATAGAATACTTCACCTACCACAATTATTCCTTCTTTTTTATGAGCGCCCTTAACGCTTCCACTTCATCTGATGTCAGCTTTTCATCGGCGAACGCGGCAAAAAATGCTTTTTTTGAGCCGCCGAACAGTTTTTCAATCAGCGTATTTGTTTCGGCTTTTTGCACCACATCCCTTTTGACAATAGAGGAGCAGATAAAACCTGGTTCATCACGGTGAAGCACTTTTTTTTCAATCAATCTCTTAATAACGGTATATGTAGTATTTTTATTCCATTCAAATTGCTTGGCGGCAATCACACTAATTTCTTTCGCAGAAATCGGCTCGCGTTCCCAAATAATTTCCATAAGCCGAAGCTCGGCATCAAACAGTTTTTCCATCGCTATCCCTCCTGACTATCTCAATAGTCTAATAAAATACTATCGCAATAGTCTAAGATTGTCAATAATATTTCCTGAATTTTATTTACGCAACAAATTAAAAGCCTACGATTCTTTTACAACCTAAAAAAGCGCAACACCCTTCATGCTGGCTGATGCTGCGCTTTCCGTTATATGGGCTTTTCATGATCGTTTGATTTGCTATTTCTTCGCTATCGGGATTTGGATCTCAGTCAACCAGTCTTCTTCGTTTTCCTTGTTCCATATGCCGTCAATGTAGCTCTCCCTTGGATTGTCTGCCGACACGTAGCCATTCTCCTCAATCCAGTTCATGATGAAAGCGTAAGCGCTGGACAACATAGAGTAAGAGCCTTTATGCAGTATTGATACAACGGTTGCAGGCTTGATCTCCTTGAATTGGATGTCGTCAAAATCAGGCCATGCTTTCTCTACTGCCTCGCAATACTCAATGCTGATGTCTTTTTCCTTGTGTTCGCCGTCAAGATAAACAACGAAGCAGTATTCTGGCACCGCGCATTTCAATTCGGGATACTTTTTGGCGACTTGTTCGCCAATCTCTGGGATTACTTCGAAATAAGCATCATAATTTGGTATTGTCATTCTCTTGGAGTAAACAATACACCCCGGCAATTCCTTAATGGTGGCTGCATAGTCCATAAAACTGTTCTCTCCTTTTCCTTGTAGGATAAACTCAATTCTGGAGAGTTGGCTTGTTCCTGCGGCAAGCTCAGAGATGAGTTGCGCTTTGCGCTTCTGCAAAATAGCTGTGGCGTCATGCCCAGATAAAACCAGTTTGATTTCATCAATGGACAACCCCACTTGCCTGTATGCCTGTATACTGTGAAGCGTCACAAGCTGGCTGGTCGTGTAGAAACGATAGCTTGTGAATTTGTCGGTTTCTTCTGGTTTCAATAAACCAACTTCATCATAGTATCTTAGCGCTTTGATCGTGGTCTTCGCCATTTTGGAAAACTCGCCGATACGAAACATTCCCACTCCTCCATCCTCATAAACCAAGTCTACAATCTCCTGCAAGGGGAGAGTCAACAGCCTATTTTAAAAAACTTAAACGCTGGTGCCTGATTATATTGTCCTTGTTTAATGGATGCCCCAACCGGCAAAGCTTAACGACAGTTATCCTTGCCGGATAATGGTGGAGCGAAAATGAGGGATCAATATCCCCAGCTTCCCAAGAAACAGCTGGCCAATTTTTGGGGTTTCAAATCTCCGCATTATGCTTGCCACTTCTTTATCTGTTACTTCGCCTTGTTTAGCGAATTCTTGCAAGCAGGGAAGTGGAGTTTTCTTTTTCCGCTTCGCATATAATGGTTAAGCCTTGTTTTGACAATTCAAATAGTGCTTGTTGTTGTTTTTCATATCACTGGGTTATTGGATAGCGAATAATTGTTTTTAGTTTGTCGGGAGATGTTTTGCGTGGGTCATTTAAATACACTTCATGGTGTTTGCGTTTCTCTGAAAGGTCAAGAAAATATCCCGAATCAGCTATGAATGTTTTGAGGGCACGAATTGTCGCAGGTTCGCTGTCATAAGAGCCAGAGTGCATTGCTTGGGCGCATAATCCCTCATTAAAAAGCTCAAGGCGCGCAATAGACAAATCAAGCTTTGGCTTCTTTTTGGCAAAGCTCATTTTTGCCGCATCAAATACTCCAGCTGTGACAAAATCCGGCATCCGTATCATGGAAGTCCAATTAAATGCGCTCTTTTCCGTTATTCCGGTTTCAAACTCGCCTGTATCTGTCGACCATAAACCTTCCATCGGAGGGACAACAAAGTCAAAATATCCTTCGGGCTGGTTGTCGCCCATTTTGCTCATCTTCACAGTATAGGACAAGCCATAAAGGACTTCCATAGCAGTTTGATATGTCTCGCTTGTATTTGGGTCGCCACACCCATCAACCATAATGAAAACCATTTCTGGCACTTCAATGATGGACGGATTTGTGTCGGATTTGTACAGCTCTTTTTGTGTCTTTTTAAAATCAACAGCCATAGGGCACGCCTCCCTGAATTTTATCTCGCTTTTTAAAACAAGACACCCAAATATTATCACAAATAATAAGACAACAGCATGTCATGTTAAAACGGTTTCACAATTTTTCCATTCTATTCCGCTTAAAACATAATTGCTAATTGCAAATTGGACTAATTTATCAACTTAAACTATAGATAAGTTGTGTGAAATCTAGTATAATGTTGTTGTTTTAACAAATAGACTAGGAGGGAAACCTCTATTGAGTATTACGAGATAGCCAGGATACACGGTAACGGAATGGCTAAGCTTTGTGCGCCAAATATTGAATCAAATTGCCAGAGGATTGAGAAACAATGCCTAAAAAACTACGAAAGATGCTCGGCGACGTAAATGCGCCTTCCGCGGTTGCTTTACGGGAACTCATTGACACGCAAAACAAGGATACGATCCGTAAATGGTGTCTGGAATATACGGAGGACAAAATACTCCCCATATTTGAAAAACATTGCCTCGGCGATGAACGCCCTCGCAATGCGGTGAATGCCGCCCGCGACTACCTTGATGGAAAGGTGAAATTCACTGTTGTAAAGAATTCCATTTTGAATGAATGCCATGCTGCTGCTCGTGAGCTTGACGCCAACCCGACCGCACAAGCGGCCGCAAGGGCTGTCGGGCAAGGCTCGGCGGTTGTGCATACCTTGACGCATTCGCTCGGATTGTATTTCTATGCGGCAGCAGCAGTCGCTTATGACCGCATAGGGCTTGAAGCGGCTGATGAAGTGTATGCAGAGGTCGCCGAGGAGGTATGCCTTGAATATATGGCGGCTTTGCGAGCTGTGGCTGTTGAGGATGAGCCAAATCCAGCCAATTTGAAGTGGAATTGTTAAGTGGGCAAAAGCATGCCAGGGTATTAGACGAAGCTTTAACCAGGCTAAATGCGATATTAGAGGATGTTTAGTATCTCCTCAAAAGAACAGAAATAAATGACAATACAAACATTTGGCAAAATGTGCTCAAATGCCTTTCGCAAACCTTCCACAGCCTCCGGCAATTGTCAGCCCATCCGAA
>WRIE01000091.1 GCA_009782875.1 Eubacteriaceae bacterium
ATAATCTCGAATTGGTCTCTAGTTATGTCGCTTGGATATTTATTTCTCATATAATGGTAAACAGCCTTTTTAGCGTTATTATACCATTTATCGACATTTATGGACATATTAAACAGCCTCTAATACTCTAGGATCAGGCACTACTCAAAACGAATTTACAATTCCTGGCAATGCACGCATCGAGCTGCGAATGGTAAGGCAACCTGCCAGTGGCAGAACGTTTTTCTGGACAAGGCTGACATTGATGTGCTCCCCATCAGCTTCTCCATCACTATATCTAAACGCCAACGGAACAACTAAAACAGATCATCGTTATATCAGTGGCGAGCTAAGGATGCAAGGTACAGTTTATTGCCCCACCGCTGTAGGCGTTGAAAACGTCCTCACTGGTTACTATGTCACATATGGGGGTGCGTGTATTTCGGGTGACTATCGCAAAAAATTCAAGCACCCAGACTTCAAAACACAACTCCAATAACAATTTTAACTAAACAACCACAACGCATGATGCGCCATGCGTTGTTTTTTACGAAAGGAGAACAAATGCGTATTGATTTTACAGAAATATTCCTAGCCGTGCTGTCACTTATCAGCGTGGTCATAACAACCCTGGTTGTCCCTTTGCTAAAAGAGCAGCTCGGGGAGTCCCGCTACGAGCGGGCGGCGCACCTGGCTGCGATCGCTGTGGCGGCGGCGGAGCAGACGATCAACGGGCCAGGCGCCGACAAAAAGGAGGCGGTGGTCGCTTTCCTGAAAAGCCACGGCATAAACCTTGGCGAGGACGACCTTGACGCGATCATCGAGAGCGCGGTGTACTACCTGCACGGAAGAAAAAAAGAAGAAGAGGTGCAACCATAATGGCAATTAGCCACAACGCGCTAATGGGCGCGAAAGAGTCAATTGAAATCGCGGCGAAAATGCTGCAGCTGGCCATCGACGAGGCGGAAGGCTTTGAGAAAGTGCCGCAAGGCGGCGGAGACTACGACCCGCCAATTCCAGTTCCGGAGCCCGAGCCCGAGCCGATGCCTGAGCCGGAGCCAGTAGCGCCGGGCTTGCCTGCTGGCTACTTGGCGAAGAATTTCAAGCTCTCCGAGTTTAGATGCAAGTGCGGCGGGAAAGGCTGCAACGGCTACAACGGCTTGAGCGAGGCGCAAGCCGCGGCAGCCACAAAGCCGCTGGCCGAGCTGCTGCAAAAAGGGCGCGACGAGATCAACCGGCGCCACCCGCTTGGCGGCGGCAAAGAACGCGCTGTCAACATCGTCAGCGGCTACAGGTGCGCATATGAAAACAAAAAGGTGAGCGGTGAGGCAAGCTCCAGGCACGTCACCGGGATCGCCGCGGACGTCAGCACCCCAGGGATCGACACAGGGGCGCTCTGGGACGAATTGAACCCCAACGGCGGCGTAGGCTACGGCGGGAAGAACTGCCCGCATGTCGACACAAGGGGCTACCGCTCGCGCTGGAAGTACTAAAATTAGCCGGGAGGTGACACACAATGGCATGGTTTTCGGGAAGCAAGGAGCGGGCGAACCTCCACGCCCAGACGCTGAACGACAACGCCCAGCAAATCGGCAAGATTGACGGGAAAGTCAATTTGCTGCTCCAGCAGCAAAGCAAGAGCGAGGAGAGGCAAGCCAGCCAGTATGACAATTTCATAGCCAAGATCGAGGCTTTGGGCGAGAAGCTTGCCTCGCTCACCCAGAGCTCGAAAGCGATAGACAAAAGGCAGGATGAGCGCATAGACGCGCTCGAGGGGACAGCGAAAAGCCAGGGCGAGCGGATCGCCACCCTGGAGCAAGCGCCAGCCAAGAAGCTTGTCGACACCAAAGACACTTTCGTCAAGCAAGCTGTGGTTTTTTTTGCAGGCTTGCTTTTAGCGTGGCTGGCTGGGCAGCTCGGCTTGCTGTAGACACCAAAGAACCCCGGTTTCCGTGCAGGAGCCGGGGCTTTTTTTATTTGCCATTTATACTCGATGTCGAAAACATTTTCCACTTGATATTAAGCGACTTTTATAGCCTTTGTAATAATGTATGAGTTGTCATTTAACCTCTCGATGCCATCATACAGCTGGATATTTTCTGTTATGAGGCTGTCCATTTTGTCCTTGAGGCTTGCCGGCAAGCTGTGCAGAATGTTGTTGATGGCAGCTTTGAATTCATCAAAGCTGCCATAGTATTTTTTACGCAGCTCGCTTTTTACAAGTTTCCATACCCTCTCGGCCAAATTCAAGTTTGGGCTGTAAGCAGGCAGGAAAACAAGGTGGATGCCCAGCTCCTCCGCCTTTGCCTTGACAAAAGCGCAATCCTGGTAGGCAGCCTGGTCCAAGATAACATATACAGGGGCAAACAGGCATTGCTTGCTGATTTTTATAAGCAGCGCAACCACCTGCACACTTGTAATATAAGTGCTGTTGCAGACAGTCATAAGCTCTTTTGAGGCAAAGTCCAGCGCCCCGAGCACATTGTAGCGCTTCCTGCCGGAAAAAGTCTTGACAAACCGCCTCGCCTTTCCCCAGGCGCCCCCCAGCAAGGCGAAGCCCCCATGCACAAAATGGGGCGCGTCCATGAAATGCAGCCTTGTCATCCCTTCCTTGGCCATAGCTATCAGCTCGGAGAGGATGTTGCCATAAAACTTGCCTTGCTCCACTGGGTCGGCTTTTGCCGGCAGCGGCGCGCATTTATGCTTTGTTATGCCGTGTTTTGAAAACAGCCTTCTGATTGCGCCCGCTGATACCTTTGCCCCAGTCTTCTGGGCAGCCATGTCCGCCGCCTGCTGGAGGGTGTGGTAATTGTTAGTTTCAACTTCGATGATAATTATGCCCTCGACATCCGCAAGGCGGGCTTTCCTCCCGCCCCCGCCAACTTTCAGCAGCTCTGCGGCTTGGCCGCAGGCTGCCATTTTCGCGTACTTTTTCGCTGTCTTTTGGCATACCCCGCACAGCTTTCCAGCCATCGCCGCGCCCGCCCCTGCCGTATGCAGAAGCAGGAACACAATCCTTTTTGCCAAGGTTGCGCATACAAAAAGCTGCAGAAACTCTACGACCAGTTTTGTTATTGCCTCTGGCAGTGGAGGCGGGGGGCAAGTCGAATTATCCATTTGCATCGGTGTGCTTTGCTGGCTAGCCTTGTCATGTTATGATTTGTTTGGCTCCAGCTGGTGCGCTCTCCTTTTGTTAGGTAAACTAAGGATATCACACCATTGCTGGAGTTGATTCAATTAGAATTATTTTATGTCGATTTTTGGTATTAGTACAAACCTAATTCTCGATGTTGGAAAATGTTTTTAGTGATGAGTATATCGCCGAATAATTACGATATATTATCATGTATATTGACACGAGATTTTAGTATGGTATTCTAACCTCAGACACAGATATCAAGGAGGACATGTATTGGGTGTTTACTCAGAATACTTAAACAAACTGGTTTCAGGATCAATTTCTGTCGACGAACTTTTTGAAGAGAGGAAGCGGCAGCTTGAAAACATATCGAAAATTCGTGGTCGGGAGATTATTGTTTATGCTAGTGATATACTAGGCAAAAACAACAGCCCTAACAGCATCGACCCTTCAGATATCCTGCCTTTTAATGACCAGCTGTCAGCACTCACAGGAAACGAGATTGACATCATCCTCCAAACTCCCGGTGGGTCGGCAGAGGTTGTAGAGGACTTGGTGAAGCTTGTACGCTCACGCTTTGACAGAGTTGGTGTAATTGTTCCAGGAGCAGCCTACAGCGCAGGAACAATCTTCACAATGGCGGCGGACGAGATACTGATGAGCCCTGAATCATCCCTTGGACCCATAGATGCCCAAATAAGCCAGAACGGCAAGTGGTACTCAGCAGACGCTTTTCTTGAAGGCCTTGAGAAAATCAAGCGTGAAGTTGCACGAACGGGAGCACTGGATATCACATACATACCAATACTACAAAATATATCGCCTGGTGAAATCCAACATTGTGAAAATGCCCAAGCTTTGGCACGAAACCTTGTCAAAAATTGGCTTAAGCAGTACAAATTTAAATATTGGGATACACATTCATCAACAGGGAAGCCTGTTACCGACGAAGACAAAGAGAATCGGGCAGAAGAAATCGCGTCTGCATTAAGCAACCAGAGTCTCTGGCACTCACATAATCGGTCAATTAAATTGGAAGATTTAATTGGACTGAAGCTTCAGGTAACAAACTATTCTCTTGATACCAATCTAAATGATGCTATCACAAGGTACTATACTCTATTGCTTATGAGTCTTGACATCAACAACATCTATAAAATCTACGAAACTGCTAAATCGCAGATCTATAAAGGACTGCTGCCAGCTAGCGAGCAGCTGCTAATGCCAGAATGACATATTAGGTTCTATAACGCTATCAAAAAATATAGTGTGCTATTTAATTTCAAGTGAATAATATATATAATATGATATAATGACAGATTTAAATTTTGAGCAATCAGTATATGGAATGTGAAAAACAGAATATATGGAGGTTATGTGATGATTTCTACTCTTGAAGAGCTCATTGAGGAATCAAAGAAGCTAGCTAAAGCGCAATCTGTTGGTTTCCAAGAAGCGCTAACTTGCGATCCCGACATTCTGAAACTAGTCAAGATAGTAAAATATCTTAATGAAAGAACGTACTACACGACCAAGACTTGGACTTAGAACCAAGTTATTATATAGGAATAACGATATAATACACCCAATAGGATCCCGCACACCTCTAGCCAGCGAATCCGGCAAAGTGTCCCATGCGGGGACGTTTTTTTTTGACTAATAATCAACAAATCTGATGATATATAAACAGATGAAAAAATTAGTTGATGAAAAATGATGATAAAATTAGATATTCAGTTGACATATCGATCAATCAATAGTATTCTAGATTAAGAGACAAAAATAAGGAGGGACAAGCCATGCTTACAGCATTCGGGAAATATGTGAGAGTACTTCGAATAGAAAATGGTTGTTTGTTAAAGGACATGGCGGATTACTTGGGAGTGACATCATCTTATCTTTCAGCTGTAGAGATGGGCAAGCGCAAGATCCCCCAAGATTGGGAATCTAAAATTGCCTTATTCTTTTCGCTAGATATGTCACAGCAAAACAGTTTGCGCAAATCTATCCAAGACTCGCTTGATGAAGTGCCGTTCAATCTAACAAATGCTTCAGCAGAACAACGCGAGCTAGCTTTTGCTTTTGCAAGGAAAATGGATAGACTAGACGATAATGAAATCCAAGCAATGCTAAATGTATTCAAAGAAAAGGACAAGGAATATAAGGCTTAATGAATCATGCTTTCGCAGCTCAGCCTACTTCACGGCTGAAAATAAGGCAACTAGCTACGGAAATCAGAAGAAGGATGGGGCTTGAAAGTGAATACTGCTTTCCAATTGTTCATTTCCTGGAAATGTATATGATGATTGACCCAAAGTTTTGTTTTGAGGTCGTAGAGTGCCATGAATTGCCACACGATTATGCCGAAACCCTTCCGCAGCAAAATTTGATTAGAGTCCGTGAAGACGTTTACCACAATGCAATCAAAGGGGATGGGCGAGCCCGTTTTACTCTTGCGCACGAGCTCGGTCATCTCCTAATGCATTCTAATGGAGTAATAGCTTTAGCAAGAAACGAGAGCATACATAAGTATATGGATCCAGAGTGGCAAGCAAACACATTTGCAGGAGAACTGCTTGTGAATCCCGGTTTATGCGTTGGCAGAACTGCTGTTTTCATTGCAGAGAAGTCAAAAGTGTCGCTCCAAGTTGCTGAAATCCAACTCAGCAAAAAATAGTTAATAAAGGCTTTGAAAGAAAAAACGATAATCAGTAGCTGCAACTACTCAATACCGTTCCCCATACTGGCAATAGCATCTTAGTTGACTATGGTACCATCATGATACATATAGGATACCATATGTTACACAAAATGCAATAGAAATGTTTGCCAGCCTATCGGGAAGGAGGATATTAATGGGGCTTCTCACTGCCTTGTATTATAAAAATAATATAAGGAGGTGTGCTATGAAAACGTATTCAGACGAATATGGAATATTCATTTTTCGCGTTTCGAAGAAGTTGCCGGATGGTCGAATTCTATATGCTAAAGCGTGTGGAAAAAGAGCCTTTAAGATCTACATAAAGAAATTTGCGTAGATCATAGCTATTTAGGCGTGTGTCTTTCCAGGCACACGCCTGTTTTTGCGATCATGACCAAGACTTGGACTTAGAACCAAGATATTCTGATTCTGATATAATAATGCCAATAGGATCCCGCACACCTCTAGCCAGCGAAGCTGGCAAAGTGTCCCATGCGGGGACATTTTTTTTGCTGTAAAGCAGCAACAAAAAAGCCTCCCAAAACGGGGGCTTTTTTCAAAGTGTGTAGTAAAAAATTAGTAAATGCTGTTTTTCGGGTTTGCTATTCGAACACGGCAGGCTCTGAAAGTGCCTATCTAAGGCAAAAAAATAGTGACCCATCCGCGACTCGAACGCGGGACACCTTGATTAAAAGTCAAGTGCTCTGCCAACTGAGCTAATGGGTCAAAGTGCAAGCTCACATAGTATATTATAGAGTCTTGACTTTGTCAATACGTCAAATAACTCATTTAACAAATTACGCTACAGTTTTTTATGAGTTATTTTCACGCTATGATTCAAACATTAAAAAACCATTGGAAATATATATTTAGTTACAAAGTATAGTATTGTAAACGATTGGCACCATTAATTCATAACAGATAATTACTGTTTGCCATTCTAGGGTTCTGAAAATCCTGTTTTGCCGATGATCTAGTGTCATATATCATTTTTACTATAAAATCGTATTTATTATTATCTAAATCGCATACTTCCTTGTAAAAATAGACTGCTTTGTCTCTTGCACCCTCAATACCACTAGCCTTGATGATGGTCGATATCATTCCATCAGGTGTTGAAACTAAATACTCTTTCATATATTCCATTGGCTTTCTAAATTTATGAGATTATTCTACCATTATAAAAAAAAAGATTCAAGCTTAAAATGAAATCGCACGATAAATGTTAATTATTAAAATATAAAGAGCACATTGTGCTCTTTATATCAATAAAATGTGATTTTACTGTATACCCTCGTTATTGTAATTACCAAATAGATATAACGCATATGGGTCGTTTGTGTCTATTGCAAATCGGCCATTAAATGGCCACCTGCCTACAGTTGTCGGATATCTTTGTTGGGCCCTCCTTAACTCGTCAAAGCTTTCGTACATATACACTCTAAAAGCTGCATCGTTAGCTATGAAGAGCTCCAAGGCATCGATCGCGCCTACTGCTTCAAAATTCTGGTAAGGCACTGCTCTTCCATCTGTGTAGTTCTCATCCGTTAGGAAATAGCTGCCGAAATCCTCTAGTTGCCTATTGTCTGGCTTTTCATTGTTATATTGCCGGATATTGTTATCCTGCCTTTGAATGTCTTGCCGGAGATTCTCTTGGCTTCGGATCTGGGCGTTGTCGTTATTGATGGTATTGTTTCTGCCTCTAGCGCATGAGGCTAGGGATACCGCCAACAATACTACCAATAATATGCTTATTGTTCTTTTTTTCATTCATTGCTCCTGCATCAAATAATTTCTTGCGAAGTTATATTATGTCGAAGCATAGAAAATATTCATTGGGGAGCCATCCTTTGATTTGCCAAGTGCTGCATTTGGCAGATAGATTTTCCACTTTTTTGCCTAACCAGGCTTTCTTTCGAGGCTGTATTGGCTCTTTCAGAAGGGTATAAAAAAGCGGTTGGCAACTGAACCACCACCGCCTGGAAGGCGGTGGGTTCAGGTGTTGCGGCTGGAAGCCGCCTAAAGCACCTTAGAGCTCGTCGATGCCGAAATTGTCTTGTTTCAGGTTCTCTACGATGTCCTGAT
>WRIE01000092.1 GCA_009782875.1 Eubacteriaceae bacterium
TTCAAGGGGTAGCTAGCAATACTAATGCCCCTTCAGGGGCGGAGACGTGTCAAAGGCAATTCGCCGGAGTCTAGACAGCCTTTTTGGCAAAGCAAGTTCTAAGGGAGACTCCGGCAGCCCCTTGAGGGGCAGCCGGCAGCACGCCCTTATAGGGCGCTCCCCGAACCACCCGTTTTACGGGTGGTGGCGATTTTAGCAAGCTGTCTAAAAAAACGTCTTTTGCCTGATATAGTTTGCGACATAGTCTATGGGAACTCTTTCTTGCTCCATGGTGTCCCTGTCCCTAACCGTGACGCAACCGTCCTCTTCGCTTTCAAAATCGACTGTTATGCAACAAGGCGTGCCAATCTCGTCGTGGCGCCTGTACCTTTTGCCGATATTGCCGGAGTCGTCATAATCGCATTCAAATTCTTTTAGCAGCGACTCATACAAGCCGTAGGCTTTTTCTGACTGTTTTTTGGTCAAAGGCAGTATGGCTGCCTTGAATGGCGCCAAGTATGGATGGATCCTAAGCACATTCCTTTCTGTGCCGTCCTCAAGCTCCTCAAGCTCGTATCCATCGCAAATCAAAGCGAAGAACAGCCTGCCAACACCCACAGAAGGCTCTATGCAGTACGGGAAGAGCTTCTCGTTGGTCACTGGGTCAACATAGCGCATATCTTTGCCGGAGAACTCTTCATGTTGGCGAAGGTCAAAATCGGTCCTGTTGGCAATGCCCCACAACTCGCCGACTCCAAAGGGGAATGAGTACTCGATATCTGTTGTGGCCTTTGAATAGTGGCTGAGTTGCTCTGGGGCATGGTTGCGTAGTCGCAAGTTTTCTTTCTTCATGCCCAAAGAGTATAAAAACTCGACACAATAGCTGCGCCAGTAATCAAACCACTTCTCGTCCTCATCGGGATGGCAGAAAAACTCAAGTTCCATCTGCTCAAACTCCCTTGTGCGGAAAATAAAGTTTCCCGGAGTTATCTCGTTTCTAAAGCTCTTGCCGATTTGTCCTATCCCGAATGGCAAGCGCTTGCGTGTAGCCCTTTGCACATTCTTGAAATTGACAAAAATGCCTTGGCATGTCTCCGGCCTCAAATACAAGGTATTTGACGACTCTTCAGTGACCCCTTGGAATGTCTTGAACATCAAGTTGAACTGCCTGATATCTGTAAAGTCGGCAGCGCCGCACTTGGGGCACTTGATGCCATTTTCGTCAATGTAGCTGGCCATCCTCTCGAGGCTCCACCCGTCAGCATTGGGGTCAAGGCCTTTCTTCTCCAAGTCTTCCTCAATCAGCTTGTCAGCGCGGAAGCGGCTCTTGCATTTTCTGCAGTCCATTAATGGGTCATTGAAGTTGGCCAGGTGACCGCTCGCTTCCCATACCCTTGTATTCATCAAGATAGTGGAGTCAATGGCCACATTGTAAGTGGACTCGCTGACAAATTTCTTCATCCAAGCATTTTTTATATTGTTGAGCAGCAAAACACCCACAGGACCGTAATCCCAAGAGTTTGCCAGGCCTTCATAGATTTCTGAGCCTGGAAAAACCAAGCCCCTCATTTTTGTTATGCTAATAATTTCGTTCAAGCTCAAGGATCTGCTAGACATAAAAACTCCTCCAAACCGCCATAGCTACTTAGCTAGTGCCAATGCTTGATTATTAATAAATTGCATACATTATTCCGGCAAAAGGGATGTTAGGCTGCGCAGCTGCCTTTGTATAGGCAAAAACAAGCAGAATACTTTCAGCAGCTTAAGCTGGGTGGCTTCATCAACCAGATAAACCTCCCCCAAAGACTCCATATCCATATGCATAAGCGCATAAGAATATTCAGCCTCGAGAGAGCTGACAATGCACTCTCCTTCTCCTTTTGCGCATCTTGCGCAGAGTATGCCACCCATATCCACGTTTATAAAATAAGTTTCCAGTTTAGCGCCGCAAACAAGGCAAGCTCCCAGCTCCGGAGCATGGCCGCATATTGCAAGCAGCTTCAAAGTGAAAGCAAGCGCCATCAGGCTTGCCCTGCTGGCATCCATCGAGCAAAGCAGCCTCAATGTATGGTATAAAAGCATGAATACATGGCTATCAACAGCCTCCGGCTCCAAAACAGCGTCTACTGCCTCTGTGGCAAAACATGCGCTGGCTTGCCTTTCCACACTGCTATACAAATTTCTAAACGGGTTGATCAAGTCAGCGCTAATGGCATAGGGCATGAGAGGGTTTTTAGGATACAACGCCAAGACAAACTGGCTAAAAGCAAAAGGCTGGCAACTCAACAAATATTTGCATTTCGCGCTCTGGGCGCCTTTTGCCATTATTGAGATTTTCCCAGCCTTTAGTGTCAGGGCAGTCAATATCCTGTCATTCTCTCCGGAGCGCGCCGACTTTAGCACTATGGCCTCATGTTCAAACCTGTTCATAAATACACCAAAAAAAATGCTTAACGCAAAAAGGAGCAAACGCTCCATTTTAACACATATCCAGTATTAACCCGCGTTTTGTTCGGCTCTTTGGTATATGCTTACTTTAGTGCGGTATCTTCCGAGCCTCTCAAACCTTACAACTCCGCTTTCTTTGGCAAATAAAGTGTCATCCTTGCCCCTGCCCACATTGGTCCCGGGGTGGATCTTTGTGCCGCGTTGCCTAACAAGGATGTTGCCTGCAAGCACAAATTGCCCGTCAGCCCTTTTGACGCCAAGCCTTTTGGCTTTGCTGTCACGGCCGTTCCTTGAGCTTCCGACACCTTTTTTATGGGCGAAAAGCTGGAGGTTTTCAATGGTTAGCCTAATCATTATACTGTTGCGCAGTTTGCCCCCGCTCCATAAGATGCGGGAGGAAGCGCGCCACTCCCTTGTTCAAATTTTCAGGTAAAATGCCATAAGGCCCCCCCTAAGGCTAATTGCCCCAAGGTTTGACCGGCGCTGCCCGGCAGGCTCTAAAACTACAAACCACAGGCCAGAAAAACCAGGCTATTGGCGCTTATATCCTTATAAAAGCATTTTATATCGTTACTGTTTCGACACTGACAAAACCGTCGAATTCTTCAACTAAGCCCACCAAGCCAATCTCTAAGGCATGCATCAATGTTTGGGCTTGGATTTCCGTCTCATCGTCAATGGGCACACAGGAAAAAGCTGTGACACCCTCGGAGATCTCAACATTGGTAGGTATGCCGACATACTCCTCCAATGCGTTAATGGTGGTGATTACCAAAGACGATACGCTTGCGCATATTACATCGTAGCCATAGTCAGCATAATCAGCATGCCCTGCAACTATGACCGATGTTATGTTGTCAGTGCCTTCTATGCGCATGAACCGGGCTTTAATCATTTGTGTCTTCTTGCTCTCCAGAAAAACCTGGGAACCCGATAGATGTTATCTCAAGCTTGGTGTATGGTTGGCGGTGCCCTTTTTTGCGCCTGTAGTCTTTCTTTGCTTTGTACTTGAAGACGATTATTTTTTCGCCCTTTCCGTTTTCGACTACCCGTGCTTGAACTTTGGCGCCCTCGACATATGGGCATCCAATTTCTGTGTGTTCTCCGTCTGCGACAAAGAGGACCTCATTAAATGTCACTTCCTCATTGTCTTCTGCTAGCGGGTTGAGCCTCTCGACATTGATTATGTCGCCCTCTTGCACCCTATACTGTTTGCCGCCTGTTTTTAAGATCGCGTACACTACCCTTTCTCCTATCTCGCCGCCACAAGGAGCCCAAAAAGGCTTAGAATCCTTTGGCGCGCGGAACAAAATTTCGCAATTTACATATTATCATACCCTCGTGCCCTAGTCAATGCAATTTTTGCCTATCTTGGCTAAGAATCGCATCTGGCAATTGCTGGGTGGATTATTGGCGCAATATCGCCTAATGGCAGCCTTCCGGCAAGCAAAAGGGGACACTTGAAGGCTCAAGCAAAAACTCGCCGGTTTTTGCCTTGTTGATTTCGCCATCTACAGAAAAATTGATTTCTCCCTTGGTTGAGCTTATTTTGCATTCCAAGCCTTTGGCGGAACTGACCAACCCGATTAGGCGTTTGTCTTTGTAGTGTTTGCCTTCATGGTAAACCTTGATTGCAGACATGAACTTCAACCTTTTCATCATACCTACCAAAGTCACATCTATCAACCCGTCCTTGATTTCCGCCAATGGAGAGCCATTGAACCCGCCGCCGCTAAAACGCCCGTTGGCTACCGCAGTCATCAGGTAATTGCCGCTTGAAACATTGGCGCCATCTATTTCAATAGACAAGGATACTTCCTGGAGGTTGTTGAGGGCTCTAAAGACACCTAGGATATATGCCAGTGTCCCGCTTAGCATTGGCTTGGATTTAAATGCGGACATGTTTTCTGCCGCATTCGCGTCAAAACCAATATTGACCATGTTGATGGCTTTGCCGCCCTTTGTTGTGCCGCTTGGCCCAACCAGCTTGTAGTTGATGCAATCCACCAACACAGGCTCGCCGTTGATTTGCCTGGCAATTGACAAAAAAGATTTTGGATCAGAAAAATTCCTGACAAAGTCGTTGCCTGTCCCTATCGGCACACAGCCCACCTCGCACGGCGTTCCGGCGATGGCATTGACAACAAGGTTTAAGGTCCCATCCCCCCCACAGGCATAAAAACGCGTCTTTTCTTTTGCCCTGGATGCCATGCTTTTGACACGCTCGAAGGAGTTTTGGTAAGACTGGCTCATTTCTATTAAAAAATCGGCCCCCTCAGTTTTCGCCGCCTGCTTAATATTTGTTATCAACTTGCCCTGCTTTTTGCCATTGCCGGCTACAGGGTTAACTACAAAAATATGTTTCATCAAATCTTGGCGCTCAGGTCGCCCGCCATTTTAGGCTGTGGCAGGAATGCGCCTCCTCCTAGTTGAGGTAAAGTGTGGGCATTAAGCCTGGAAGCCGGCAGCCAAACTGCCGCCCGCTAGGATAAAACCTAATCCGCCAATGATTCCGCAGGCTAGTGGCGTATCTATGAAAAACCATGTATTCCCAGCCGCATTGGACGAATTGGCAAGCAATCTGCCAACCGCAGTTTTGCGCTTTTGCATAAAGGCAGATTGAAATCATATTAATTATACACTGGCTACACCGGCTAACAATCAAAGCGCTGGTTCATATGCTTTGAAAAAAACCATATTTATGGAGCTTGCCAATACCGATGCAAAGGAGCTTGTGAATGGACAAAATCTCACGAAAGTTGCTGGAGGACATGGCTATAAGGAAAACATCCTCACAGAAAAAGAAATTCAGGGAATTTGCCGTTAGCGAGTTTGCCCGCAGAGGCTACAGCGCCTGCTGCGACAAGGGCTTTTGGGGCACAAACGTCATAATCGGAGACCTGGCGTCTGCCCATGTCATTTTCTGCGCGCATTATGACACACCGCCAGCCTCGCTGTTCCCCAATAAAGCCTATCCATTGGATGTCCGCTCAACAATAAAGGCGCGGATATGGCCATTTGCCATCGCGCTGCCTTTCCAAATAGTCCCGCTTACCCTTGGAAAGGGATTATTAGCAGCTTTTTTTACATATATAGCCGCCTTTGGGTTTGTCCTCTTCCTTATGCTTGCGGGGCCTGCAAACAAGCACAACGCCAACGACAACACTTCCGGCATCATAACCTTGCTAAAAGGCGCCTGTGCCATAGGTCCGCAACAAAAAAGCAATGTTGCTTTCATTTTTTTTGACAATGAAGAGAAAGGCCTGCTGGGGTCTTTTGCGTTCAAGAAAAGATATAAACCGGTAGCCGAATCAAAGCTGGTTTTCAACTTTGACAGCGTGGGGCATGGCGACCAGTTGTATTTGTTCTATCCCCCTGCAATACAGGCAGCCCCGAAGTTGCTTTTAAAGATTAGATATGCCGCATTGTCAAGCGGCATATCAAGGTTGCTCCCTTCACCGCCCGCTTTGTTTACTTCAGACCATATTAATTTCAATTATGGGGTAGGATTGGCAAGCTTGTTTGAGAGGGATGGCAAAGCCTTCACAGGCAATTTGCACACAAGGGGTGATGTGCATATCAACGAAGGCTTGATAGATATGGCCGCGCATTTTATTGTGGGCTTGTCTCGCGCATTTTGAAGCAATTGAAGAAGGAAGGAAGGCTTTCTTACGAGGCAAAGCGGGCAAATTTTAAATCCGCGGTTTAGAAATAATGCCGCTGGCGGCTATCATTTATGCGCAATGCAACGTGTGGCAGGTTGCGCCAGCCGATAAAAGACCCGGGCAGCCGCTATCTTGGCTTGATGACAACTGCTTGGCTGTACATTGCCTCGTATGCCTGCTCAACATCGCTCTTCAAGTAAGCGAATCCTTTATCTTTCCATGGATCGTTAAAATAGTAGCAGTCATCATCATACCCGACCAGCAATGAGCAATGCATGGGTGTAACCCAGTCGACTTTTTCGCCAGTTTCCTCATCATACCAGTAGCTTGATTGGCTCGCAGGCCTCATATTTATTGATGCCCACAACACAACAGGAATCCCGTTGTTGATATATCGGCAGCATAATTCATCGATTGGCCAATTGTAAAGCTCCAATACCTCGTGCTTTTCCGGATCTAAAAACTTGGATAGCGCATTGGTGATAACCGGGGCAAAGCATCCATAGCCGGAATTTGAGTAAGGGTCGCCCGGGAACGCTTTCCAAGGGCTGCAGCCAGACCACACCCCAGACTCGTCAATATGCGGCGCCTGGCCGATGTCTAGGTAATTGTCAATAAAGTCGCTTACCGATATATCAATACCAAGGTTGTTTAGAGCCATAACTGTCGAAACGCTTTCGCAGCCTGTGGGATACTCTTCCCTCTGGTAGATGAAGGGGATATCGAGAAATGCGTTAGGCAAGGTGTTGCCGGAAGCGCCCTCTATTGGCCCGCTGCCAAAGTTGTCGACGCTGACAAGGGTTTTCTCTTGTATGCTGGAGGTTAGCGCTTCTTGCTTGGAGGCAGGGATGCCGTGATCTTGGTTTAGAAGCGCGCCAATGCTTTGGTTGTTTGCGAAAATCAACAATACGCCCATCATGGCTATTGCGATGAAGAACATGAGAACTGCAGACTTGCGCTTTCTCTTTCTCTTTTTAAAGGATCTTGTCATCAAATCTTGGCGCAGGTTGCCTTCCACCCTCAAAGCAGGGAAATGCGCCCCTCCTGGATTGTAGTCATGTGCGGTCATGAATTGCTTGGTGCGCTGCTTGCCCTATGCATAATGTCGCCAACGCAATAATGGAAATCTTGCTCCATTTGGCTTCGGGCAAGCAGGGCAGTCTTATTTTATGTTGCTTTGCAAACCCCAAGCGCGGATTTTTGCAGTGGCAATGCTTTCGACGATTGCCTTTTGTGTGTCCAAATAGAGCGCTTTTAGCTTTGTACAAACAGTATACTAAATATTGTCAAGGACTGTATCGATATGTGGATATGTTGAGATTGTTTACACAATAATTCGCAATTATGCCAGGATTTATATAAATAACAACTAAAGCGCATATAAAACCTGCCTTAATTGTCCAATTCTTAATAAAACAAGTAGCAATCCTTCAATAGCAGCATAGATATCGGTTTAAGGAATTCAACTCTGTGATGGAAGGCTATTGACACGCCATTTCTTCTCAATTCGACACCATAATCCATAATTTGGCATGAATGTTATCAATTCTCTGAAAAAATACA
>WRIE01000093.1 GCA_009782875.1 Eubacteriaceae bacterium
ACATACTAACAACTGAACGAAAGGCAGTGTGCACATAGATTGATGCATACTGCCTTTCGTTTGTAAAGCATCAGGAAACACCCCCTGGATAGTAGGTGTCAGAGAGTGCGCCCAGTACTGCTGTTACACAAACAAATGGAGCACATGGATGGGATACTCTATTTGTGTAAGGCTTGTCCATGTATGCTGGTCTTTGCCTACAGTATGTCTACAAATCGAGCTGGTTCCATTTCTCAATAAAGCATTCATGCTCCTTACTTGCCTTGTCGTAGTTTATCCCTACAAGCAATACCTCCTTGGTTCCCTTCAATGAATCCATGTACCTCTTCTCTTTAATTTGCTCAATTGCACCATGCGCGCTTTTGTCCCACTTGAGCTCAACCACTAAAGCAGGCTTCTGGCTCCGCCCCCACTTTGGCTTCATGACAAGGTCAGCATACCCTTTGCCTGAAGGCAGCTCCCGGTATATCTCATAATGCTCCCTTGCTGTGTAGAAAGCGAGCCCTACAACATAGCTCAAAGCGTTCTCATCATTGTATTGCAACATAGATACCTCTTGGTGGACTTTTTGCACACCTTGGGCCACTGAGCAGGCATCAAGCCTCCACACACTCTCAAGAAGAGTCCTTGATTCCTTTATCGCGCCAATGACTTCTGCCCATTCTAGGTCGGTTATGGAGTCAACGAAAACACCGCTGACTTCTTTGTTTGGGATAGACACAGCCCCAAGCCCAGAATCATAGCTAAGGTAGCCTAAATGGACTAGCAATGTCAACACGTCGTCCTTCCTTTTGAAATTAGACATGTCATTTGCGAACATGCTGGGGTTTAGCAGGATGCTGCTGCCAGACAGCATTGCGACAATAGCCTCCCTCAAGCCGTCAAAATCCATTTGGATATATGCCTTAAGGGCTTCATATGTCTCTGACTCGTTCCAATAAGAGCCAAAAGAATTGTCCAGTGCTGACTCCACCACTGATTTCGGGCTATAAATTGAAATGGCTTTTGGCTGCTCGCCAACGCCAGGCGAATAAACCATATGGTATCCGTCAAACCATGCGCGCATTTCTTCCATGTCCACTTGGCAGGTTTTGCAAATAAGCGCCACCTCTTCCTCTGTGAACCCAAAGTAAGGCGCAAACCTGCGGGGGTTGAGCATTGAGTATTCTGAAAACATGTTAAGCGCACTGTGGGTACCGTATTTTTTTATCGGCAAAATCCCAGTCATGTATGCCAGCGCCACATATCTTTGGTCTTTCAGCCACATCCGCAGAAAGTCGAGGTAGGCTTTCTGGGATTCAAGGTCTTCTTTGTGCACCCTGAACACACAGTCCCACTCATCAATCAAAACCACGAATGGCCTTCTTGAAAAATTATATGCATCTTTCATTGTTTGGGTCAATTTGGCCTTGTTTTTGAATACGATCCCAGGAAACTCCTCAGTGAACTCGGCAAGCAATGTTTCGCGTATCGAAACAAGCATATCATCCACATTGGCACTCTCACTCAAGAATTCCTGCATATTCAGAATCAGGCAATTGTAATTATTCAAATGCTCTGGGAAGCTTTCATGTTTTTTGATTTTCAAGCTGTCAAACAGCGCACCTGTTTCTTCGCCACACCCGTAATATGCGCTTAGCATTTCGATTGCCATAGTCTTGCCAAACCTTCTGGGGCGGCTAAGGCAGATAAAGCGCTGAGGCGTATTTATTGCTTTGTTGGTCTCTGCAATCAAGAGGCTTTTGTCAATATATACCATGCCATTTAGGCTCATCCAGAAATTTTCGCTGCTAGTATTCAAGAAATCTCCCATTGCCATCCTCCATAATACTTGCTGTTGTCGTATACATTATACCATAAGCGCTAATTAAGCCTTTGGCAAAACACTTTGTTTAGATGCGTCGATTGAATTGGGTGATTTGTTATTAGCTACTCTAAGGTTTCTGACTTTGTGCCCCAAAGCTGTGGCTCTGTGTAAATCGAATTTTCCACATTGGCACCGATGGAACCAAGGATTGTGGCGATATCCCCATCGGTGCGGGACAGCCTGTATTGCCCTCCTGCCATGCAGTCGGCATGGAACCCTTTCAGAGCCGGCTTTATCCTGGCGGCTGGCAGCCCTTGCTTCCAGCCGCTTTCCCTGGGCATTGCAGCCTGCCGCCACACAAGGTTGCAGGAGTGGAGGAGGCGATTGAGGCGGTTGGCTCCAAATTGTTATACTTGCCTCCATATTCGCCAGATTACAACCCGGTTGAGCTGATGTGGAGCAAAATTAAGCCATATGGGAAAAGCTCTAGCAAAAGCAAGAAAAAGCACGAAAGAAACACTGCTGGACACCATAGCTGATGCGTATAGAACCATCGCTACAAGCGATATCAATGGATGGATAAACCATTGCGGCTATTATTTATCATTTTGAGACAATATGAAGTGGCTACACAATTTTGTAATAACGTAGGTTTGCCTGTAAACTGTTAATTGTAAATAAATTAATTGGTAACAGGATTGCCACATACAAAAGGGAAGCCACTATGAATAGTATAGTTTAACATAAGGAAAATTATACAGTCTGTTGTTACACATTTGATGCTGATGAAATTCAGCGCCAACAAAAGCTAGCCCCGGATTATAAAATAATATTGAAATATATTGGCGGGGCAAGAAGCAAATTTCCGGAAGACAGCGAGTTTGTCTGCGGATACGAAGCAGGCAGCCTGGGGCAGCGCTATGCCACCAGCTTGCAGAGCGCTGCGCCCCACCAGAGTGGAAATGCAAGGCAGCTGTAGAGTGAAAGTCACATTCTTAGACGAGCCATTCAAAGAGAAGCCTGATACATGGGATGAGCTTTACAAGCTGGTTTCAGCAATGGATGAAAACGAAAAGCCGAAGCCCGAAGATTTCCCGCGCATTGAACTGAGCCGCGACCCAATCAGTTTCGAATAAGTGCAAGTGCATGGATTATGCTTTTGATCCATCTTATGAGCGGCACACAATCTGTTGTTAAAAACCCGGAAAAGGCCAAAGCAAGCGAGGCGCGGTTTATCATCCCGCCATTTGTTGACTATGAGGTTAGACGCGGGCTAATGATCAATCCATTCCCAAAGCGTATGAAGGCGTACGACACAATTGGCAGCAATTGCACGCTTGGAGAGACAGCCAGAGATGAATGGGTACGCGCAGCAAAGATATATTTGGAACTATACACAAAACGTTTCACGGTCAAAGATGCAGACATTCTAATTGCTGCTTTTTGCATGGAGAACGGATATGCTCTTGTTACAGCGAATATAAAAGACTTTGAAAACATTGATGGCCTGCAACTTGTCAATTGGCTTGAATAACAAGCAACGAGGTGTTTGTGCCTGCCTTGAATGCCGCGCTGACCCGGGTCTTGCTGCCCTCGTCTTCGGCAGCCTCCAAAATGTCGTCCTTAGTTTTGCGACACCTGTCGAGCTATGGCGTTGAGAGGGACCAGAACCGGTATGCAAAGCCGTCCACAACCTGTTTTAGCTCGCGGAAGCAGTATTCGATCTTGAAGCGGTAGCCTTAGAGCCTGATGATCTGCTCCAGCGAAAGGCCCATGTCTATGCTTGCGAAGATGGACCATGCTTTCCGTCGTTGACCAGCACAAAACGCAGCTTCTGGTAGTGGCCTTTCCTCCGAAGCAAAAAGCTTAAGTTGACAGCATTCCACGACTGGCGTACCTCCTGCTCAACAAAACAGGGATGCCGCAAAATTCGTGTGAGGGCTACAATTTCCTTAACTCTTAAGTCTGAAAAGTCCTTAACAGCCCTTAACGACCTCCAAGAACGCAAAAAGGGCAAACCAAACAAGCCCTCGCAAAAAGGCATTTTTGGCATAAATACTTGGTCTAAACGGTTGCCTTCTGGTGGGCTGCGCCTATGCCAAGCAGAGGGATGCCTTCAACAGTGATCGTGTACCCTATATTTTTGTAGTGGCTTATGAGCTTGTCCAGGTCAATCTTGCCTTTGTTTGGGGCGGCATTTCCATATGCTTTGGTGGGTTGTGCTCCTCGTTCCTGGGCAACATGAAATACGCGCAGGTCGCGATCCTCTTTGCTGTGGCGGTTATAGCCTTCTTGAAGCCCCTGCGCTTCCTGGTTGCCATGTGTTTGTCCCTTATTTCGGGGTGGCTTTTGTCCCTGGTCGCGGCGTTTGCGCATTGGACGGGGACCGGCTTGAGATATTGGTTGCCTTTGGCGATCCTTGTCGTTCTCTTCTTGCCTGCTGGCTCCTTGTTTTGGGGGACAACCCCGACCCAGCTCAAAAACTGGCCTGCGGACCCGAATTGCGGCATGTCGATGCCGATCTCTGATATAATCGAGATGGCAGATATTGTGTCAACCCCCGGGATTGTGCATAACAGGGCAATCTTGTCCTGGCATGCGGATGATAGGGCGCCGAGGGATTGCTCAATGTCCGTTTTCAAAAATCAATTTCAGCAAGCGAGGTCATGACGATCGCAGTGATGTTCCACCACTCGCACTTCCGCGAATTCAAGCACTACTGCCTCTTGTGTATCCCAAGCGGCTGGGCGTCATATTTCAGGTGGCTCCCAAGCTGCAGCCGGTTCTTGGAGCTGATGAAAGGGATTGCATTTCCATTGTGCATATTTGTGGCAACTACAAGATTAGCAGAATGCGCTGGAACCAGCTTCATTGACTCTACAACTATTGATGTATGTGGCATCCACAGGGAAAAACAGGACAAAGTCTTCAAGGGCCTGGCTGCGAAGGGCAAAGGGGCAGTGGGGTGCTTCTATGGGTCAAGCTGCATTTGGTGGCAACAGGTCGCGGTGAGATCGCCAGTTTTGTTTTTACTCCTGGCAATGTGGATGGCCGCAACGAAAAAGCCATTGCCAAGCTGGCAAAGAAAGGGCTTGTTTGGCAAGCTCATTAGTGGCAGGGGTTATATCTCAAAAAAGCTTGTGGTGAAGCTTCTTGGCGAAGGGATTGGGTTATCAGCTAAATACAAAAAAAACATGAAAAAACTGCCAGCAAAATATGAAGACGCTATCCTTCTGAGGAAACGCGCTGTCATCGAAAGCGTGAATAGTTTCCTTAAGAACACGTGCCAGATTGAGCAAACCAGGCATAGGTCCCCTAATAATTCATGGTAAACTTGTTGTCAGGTTTGGCTGCTTACTCCTATATCGAGAAGAAGCCTTCCATGAAAATTTACGACAAAAACACAAACTTCCCGACCATTGTTTAGTCGTAAATTTTTCGAGCTCACGTTAGTGTAAGGCATTTCCAATTTACCGATGGATCGCTTGCAGTCGATTGGCCAGTAGAGCGGCAGGTAGCGCAGGCAAACACCAATTAGAAAAGGGTTGCATTTGCAGCTCGAACATACAAGTCTAATCCGATCAACACTGCTTGTCCATATAGAAGCAGGAATTGTCTGTATTGATCCGACAAAATGTATGACGCACATGATAATATTTGCCCATATGATCCATGAGTGGGTTTACCTAAGCAAAGGCAATGTTGATTTGGTGCATGAAAGACATAATACCGCATCTGCAGCTTCGCCTGGAACTCCAAATCTTATAACCTACACTTTTCCTGATGCTCTGAGCATTAGTCTTATATATTCATACAGCAGAATGGGCGTACTGGTAGCATTATTTTTATGTCCTGTCGCGCTAACGCCAGTATGTGCGTCTATAGTTCCAGGTCGTAAACCAGGATAGCCATCATCTTGCTTTAATTGCAAGTATACTTAGGATAAATGTTGACAACTATGGAGATATCGGTTATTTTGTATTCAAAGAAGGTGACAATGTGGCTATTATAAGCAAAGAGAGCCTATTAAAGGTATTGACTGCCTTCAATCCTTGGTGGAAAACCGGGGTTGTAAGCCCTATGCAGTCAAAAACTTATAAACGGTTTGCCTATCATGAGGCAATGAAACGTTTGGGCCAAATGGATATACGGCGGACAGCTATTCTTACTGGCACAAGGCGTGTCGGCAAAACCACAATCCTGTACCAGATGATAGAGGCTTTATTGAATGAGGATACCGCTCCGCAGAAAATCGTCTACGTGTCTTTGGACCACCCTATGCTGAAACTTGCCGGATTCAGCGATATTTTGGAGTGCTACCATGAAAGCATTTACGCCGAGCAGGATTGCTTTTATTTCTTTGATGAAGTGCAATACGCTTCTGACTGGGACAAATGGCTGAAAACGATCTATGACATACAACCTAGCACAAAAGTTGTTGCGACTGGCTCTGCCAGCCCTGCGCTGGTTAAGGGCAACCAAGAAAGCGGAGCCGGGCGCTGGTCAATCATCCAGGTTCCCACTATGTCCTTCTACGAATACTGCGACCTTCTTAATGTTGCACAACCAAAGCTGCCAGATAATTTGAAGATAACACCACTCATGGGAAAATCCCAACAAGAGCGCACCCAGATTATGCTCCAGCTGTCAAAAGTGCAAAACCATTTTAGCCGCTACCTCCGGGTCGGAGGGTTTCCGGAGCTTGCCTTGGCTGGCAACGATATCATGGCGCAGCAGGTCATGCGCGAGGATGTTGTCGACAAGGTTCTAAAACGTGATCTGCCATCGTTGTATAATATCCGCAACGCGACGGAGCTTGAACGCATTTTCCTCTATCTATGCAACGTGTCGTCAAACATCGTTTCAATTGAGGCAATATCACGGGAGTTGAATGGGGTATCCAGGCCAACGGTTGAAAATTATATCCAGTATTTAGAGAGTGCAAATTTGATTTACCAAAGCTGGCCAGTAAATATGGCGGGAAAAAAAGTTTTGAAAGCAAGCCCAAAAATTTATATTGCTGATGCCGCGATCCGCAATGCTGTTTTAATGGACGATTCATTCCTTACTGATCCTGTGCAGATGGGCCAGATTGTAGAAACTGCGGTGTACAAGCATGTAGCGGCATTTTATTACCAGCAGGGAGCATCTGTTGGCTATTATCGCGGTGGAAGAAAAGGAAAAGAAATCGATATTGTCGTTGATTATCCAAGAATGAAAAACATTCTTATAGAGGTGAAATACAGGGAGGGGGCGCAGATTGCAGGCGACGACGCGATTGCTGAGCTATGCAGCGAAGCATCAGCCGCTATTCTTGTTACAAAGAGCCCAAGCGACTTTGGAATCCAAAGCACAACGAACGGCGGAAACGTGGTTCGCATCCCAGCCTTTGCTTTTTTATATTTACTCGGCCATGCTGAAAAAAACGGGCATCGAGAGCTTGGGTAAGCAATCGAAATCTTATTTCATTTAGAGTAGACTGGTGCTCAATGTGAATAACGTATTTTTCTATTATCGGTCCGCACTCATAGCCCACCCCACTATTTATCCGGGTTTTGCCATAAATGTGTTTTCTGGTCTTGTAATGTAAAACTAAAGCACATAAGTATTGACGCGACTTAAAAGATTATGAGTTGTTATACTCGATGACAAAAACATATTCCAAAGCCAAAAACTAGGCTTGTACAAATGCCAATAATCGACATTATATGATATTAATTGCACCAACTCCAGCAATAGGTGCGGTATCCTTAGTTACC
>WRIE01000094.1 GCA_009782875.1 Eubacteriaceae bacterium
ATCCATACCAAGTGGTATTTTATATCGTATGTGCAATGCGCCGACTTTCTGTAGTTCTCCAATTGTTTTCACCTCTTCGATTTAGTATTACTAAATCGGCTGAAAACAATTCATCTTGCAAGTTGACCTAAAGGTTTCGCCTGGAAGGCGAGGGTTTTAGACCCATTATACAGACAATAATGGGAATAAGTGTTAAACTTTATTCCCATTATTTTAGTTTTATGTTATGCTTGTACTACAGACAGATGTTTTTTACTCTTACTTGGTTTATTCCTTACGTGACTTTGTTGTTTCGGAATTCCACCTCCGGTTTGCCACTGCCATAGACACAGTTGTTGTCTCATAAGCGTCGAACCAGCGCAGCACATTGGAAATGATGTGCTGGAGAGCCATTTCTTGAGGTTTGCCTCCAATGCCAAGTTCTCTTTCTTGTCATGTTTCGCATCGCCTGCCTCTTCCCGAGCTCGTCTACCATTTGCCCTAACTCGAAGCGGAGGCAATCCCCATAACCAAGCGCAACGAACTGCAAGACCATCCTCCCCATCAAGTGGACAGCGTGCCATACCCTGGGCTTTGATGGTTCGGTAAACACTCCCTTAGCGGGCTATCCTGCCCGCTACGCCATTCTGGGATGCTTTGTGTAACCGTTTGCCAGATGATATCCCTATCAATCCTTACTTACTCGTAGGTGATAATATTGCGTGTCTGCCGTATTCCACGCCAAGGCAAGCCTGGATGGAGTCCCTTTAACGCTTCAGGCAACCGCATAATAAGTATTTTCGTTATAAAAAATGCAAATGGCGCTTCAATAGGATGCAGATACCAGCTTGGAAGCGTTTTTTTATGGTTTTGTTAACTGCCTGCCTATGACGCAGAGCATACAGGCAGGCAGCTAAAGCTTTAGCCAAATAACCCAGCATTTATCCACATGGGGATCGCTATGAGCAAGGCGGTAAAACAAGCAACAAAGTAAATGACGCCATATATTCCAAGGTGCTTGTTTGTAAACGCCCATTCTCCTGCGATCGACCTGCTCATCATTGCCCACATATTCTGGTAAGCCATGACAAAAGAATTGCCTGCCATGACAAATACGAACAGCCAAACCAACGGGCTTATGCTGTATGTTGCCTCTATAGACGGTAGTATCGGCACCAGTATCGCAATGGTCGGGATAAACAGCGCGACATCAAAAAACCTCCACAAGAATACAAAAACCATAATGCTAAACATGAACAGATAAGGGTTGCCGGCGATGGGCGCAAGAGCTGGCACAACAATGCCCGCTAGCCACCTGGATATGCCGGTTTCGCTAAAAATTGCGCTAAAACTTAAAGCCATCGCTATAAATACAATCAAATCCCAGTTTACGCCTGTATTGAAATCTTTTGCCTCCAAAACCCCAGACAGAAAAAATAGAAATACAGCTGCTAAGCACACGGCAGCGTCAGGCAGTCCGTGGTATCTATTTGTCAGAAAAAATACAAAAACGGTAATGAGAATAATACTCGCAAACAACTCATGCCTGCTTAGTTTTTCAACAGCTTGCTCCTTGATTGCATTAATCGCATCGTTTGACAGCTCTTCTTTTGGTTTTAATACCAAAAGGCTGCCGGCTATCAAGAGGATAGTTGTTACCACTATTGGCACAAACAACACGCTATACCAGTTGCTAAATGTGACAAGCCCTTGAGTTTCCAACACTGAGTTTATCATGCCGGAGATGATCGGCCCCCAAAGCACTCCTGACATCCAACCCGAACCGGGAATGAGCGCCATACCGAAAGCGGTAAGGAGAATGAGAGAGTTCCCTTTCGAGCCTTTTTCGAGTTTGCATAATTCGCAGCATTGTACTGCTATCGGAATCATTATTGCTACCCTGACTGTGCTGGACGGGGTCAGCAAGCTAAGTATTACCCCGATCAACGCCCATGCTAAGACAAGCGACAGGTACGATGGCTTGAACAGTTTGATGATCCCAAGCGCGATCCGTTTTCCGAGGCCGGTCTTTTGTAATGCGAAGCCAAAGAAAAGCGCGGGCACCAAAGTCCAAATCGCCGACTGCGTGAAGCCAGAAAACACAATACCCGGCTTGAGCCCGAGGGCAAGCGCAAAGAACGCTAGAAATAACCCTCCCGCTGAATATGACAGGTCGAATGGTTTGAAAATCCAAATGTTTAGCGAAATTATGATGCCGCCCAGCATTAGTTGTGCAGCATCATCCAAGTTTGCGGAGAAAGGTTTTGCAGCCATGATAAAGGCCGCGACCAGCACCATAAGCACAGTCCCCAAATGGGTTGCTTTTATTTTTTGTTTCATTGTTTTTTCCTTTATTATCATTTTCTGGTTTGCCATGTTACGAGGTTAATTTATCTGCCATCGAAAAATAGCCTTTTCATTGGCATTTGATTTGTTGAGCTTTTGCCGACACATTTTCATCTTCCTTTCAAAATAAAAAAGTCCTTGGTAAGCAAAATGCTTTACCAAGGACGAATAATACAATTCGCGGTGCCACCTTGATTCATGGGACTAATCCCATGCCCTCTGCAGGATACCAACATATCCCTCGCAACTGACGTATGCGTCACGTCATGGAATACTCAACACAAAAAGCGTTTTTGACCATGCCCTCCGCAGCCCATTTAACAATCTGCATTTCGATTCGGATCCCAGCACCCCGAACTCTCTTTGCGCGCATATACTGTTGTTATCTCTGCTTCAACGGTTTGTGGAATATAAATTTTGATTATTCTATTACATCAAGAGGTGCTTGTCAATGAATATTTTTATTTTGTCTTTGCTGTATGTGGAATAGTAGCTCTAGTAGTGGAACACGATGGCGCATGTGAGTACAGCGGGGAGCTGCTAAAGACCCAATGATGGCCTTCTGCGACAAGAACAAGGGCTTGAATAAAAGATTTTGGCATCTTAGCCATACCAGACACTGAGCGTTTCTAGCTATGGATTAGGGGTGGCCCAGTATTCTTTATTCAGGCATGCTCCGTACTGGCCCACGGATGTTGGCAAGGCAATATTTCATACCTCTTCGCACAAGAATAGAAGCAGCCCCAGGTCTTTAGCGTAGAAAAAAAAGCAACTAGAAAAATTAGGCTTGAATTTTAAAACAAAAAGAGCCTATTAATATCATCAATTAACAACCTATAACGATATCCATTTTTGGGGATATCGTTATAGGTTGTTTAATATTTAACTCTTCAGGCATTCCAAAATATCGTTATCTTTTTAAATACTCTTTGAGGTCTACCGTACTTGCATTAAGCTCGGTAGCGACATACTGCCCATCTTTGAAGATTCCAGACAAGTCCGAATATAACTTGCTGTCCATCCATACTACATTGCCCAGCCCTCCGTCACCGCGAAGAAAATCTTTAGATTTTATATACGCGTTCGATACTCCAGTGATGCCGTCGGTCTGTTTACCGCCCGCATTGTTGGCCAACATGTCCCATGTCCTGCCGTCAGGCGACCTTGCTTTTGAGCCTCTTGACATGATGCCAATGCCATTTATCTCTTCGATCCAAAATGCAAGGTTCTGGAAGCATCCGCATGAAGTGTGGGGGTTGCTTCGCAGGCTGTGAAGGAATACACGATTGATGTATGTACCGAATGCCGCCCCTTTTCCCTGGAACACACTTGCGTTGCGACGTCGGGGCGCATGCCTATGTGTGGGGTGAGGTCATATGCGTCAATTAGGCGGCGGGAATGTACGGCTCGTCAGCTGTGCCATACCAGCGCAACAGCGAGACCGACCTTCCAATTCGTTTCGTGTATAAAAAAGGAAAGGTGTTCGATGCCGAAAAAGGTGAATATGAAAGTTCAAACCAAATCTATAGCGAATTCACCTGCGGAAAGTCCTCAAATGCTTTCCTCGCCAGCTAAAATGTATGGATAGATGCCGATTATGCTCTCAACGCCCTCGTCCATCTCAAGTGTTTGCATCTTCTGCTCAAGTTCCGCTTTCCAAACAGCTTCCTTGTAAAAGCTGTAAAGACCGCCCTGGTCGATTCCCTACTTTTCTTTGAGGTATACAGTGAATGCCAGCGGCACCCAGTTTACCATGTTCTGTAAATACGCCCATAACTCGTTGGCGTTCTGCCTATGTCGGCTCTTGGATATATAAACACGGATGTCGCCACAGTCCAGAACGGTTTCAAGTATCTGCTGCCGGATTTGGAAGCCATTGGCATAGTTCTGCGAAAACAAATACGCCGCAGTTGGCACTCCCAAGGAATTGCAATTTCAAGGGAGTTTTACGCTATTCAGCGGCTTTAAAGTTATATAAAGGCGTGATCCTGCACAAAATATCCACCGTGTCTGACACATTGGCAATAATGTCTTCCATTGGCTTGTAGGCAAATGGAGACTCGTCAATTGTGCTTCTATTCACTGTAGTAGTGTATATGCCTTGCATAGACTCTTTGAACTGCCCAAGCGTAACAGCTGATTTCGCGGCAGACCTGCTCATCAGCCTGCCTGCGCCATGGGGCGAAGAATAGTTCCAGTCTTCATTGCCTTTGCCGACACACAGCAAAGAGCCATCCCTCATATTAATTGGTATCAACAGCTTTTCACCGTTTTTCGCAGACACTGCGCCTTTTCTAAGGATCATCGGTTTTGCGCTGGTATCAATATAGTTATGGATAGTTGTGATCTGCCCAGTAGCCTTAAAACCCATTTCCTTTGTCAACTCATATGCGATAGCCTGCCTGTTCAAACTGGCATATCGCTGGACAATCTCCATGTCATGCAAGTAGTCGTCAAGCAAATCCCCTGAGCAATACGCCAAGGATTTAGGCGCCCCAGGGCATGCCAGCACGGCTTGCCTTTGGTAGTGCTCGGCGACTTGCTTTCCCAAGTTGCGGCTGCCGGAGTGGATGGCAAAATACAGGTTGCTTTCTATATCTGTGCCCAGCTCGATGAAATGGTTGCCGCCCCCTAAAGTCCCGATGCTCAAATATGCCCTTTTCAAGTTGATATTTTTGACACACCGCAGTTTCCCGATATCTGAATCCTCCGCAAAAGAGTGTTCTTCCTTGCGGATTTTAAACCCTGAAGGTATCAAATTATGGACAGCCTTGTCAAGTTTTTGCAACTGGACATGGGACTGCTTGAGCGTTATAGTATCTATGCCGCATCCTATATCAACACCCACAAGGTTTGGCACAACCTTCCCTGCCACTGTCATGGTAGTGCCTATTGTGCATCCAACACCCACATGCGCATCCGGCATTATACGTATCTTAAGGCCTTCGGCAAATTCTTGGCCCATCATATTTTTTATCTGCTCTATAGCTGCCTCTTCCAGGCTGGCAGCATATACAATCGCTGTATTATACTTTCCGTTTATGGCAAACAAATGGCCCTCCATCAAATATTTACTGGCTCGATCCACTATTCCTGGCATCAAGCCTATCCCAAAAATCAATCATTGTCTTGGCGAACAACAACTCCTTTCCGGTCCATCCATAAAGGATGTTTGTCCTATATCCGTATTCCGGCAGACACACGTTGGTATATCCGGCTGTTTGGACGCTGAAAACATTGACAGCCGGGTTCACCTTTTCCCTGTAGGCGCCAACCAGCTTTGCCACATCTATATTGCCCCCAAAAGCAAACCTTTTCTTTTCATAATCAGACCGCCCTTCTGATGTCCCATACACCCCCCATGCCCTGCCTGTTGGTCGGAATAAATGAAGATATTGTCCCAGTGCTCTTTTTTGTTATGGCTCCATCAAAGAACAGCCAAATCCCGTTTTCAGTCGATGCCCCAACATCATTGCTCCCGCCCGATGTGACCACTTTGCTTTGGGCGAGGATTCCGTTCCGTTTGGTGATTGCCTTAACAATAAGCTTGTCGCCAAACTTTCCTACATATCCTTCATCGCTGTTTCTTGCAGTGATGACACTTGATAGGTTGTCTATCTCGGCTATTGTGACAGAGCCGTATTCAGAGTGGAATGCCCCCCACGTGGAGCCGGAGTTGTCTGACAAACACATTGTTTTGCCATCCAGTTTTGGCAGCTGCTCTGAGGCTATATCCATGCACTCTTCAAGCGCATCCAGTATTATTGGTTTGTGGTTGGCGCTTGAGGCTTCCACAGCTTTCATAGCAGACCAATACCGGAACGGGAATTGCCTGCCGTGCCCTACACCTTTTTTCAACCTGTCCATCAGTTTGTAACATAGGGATATGTCATCGATCTCCTCAAAAATGCCCCTTATGTTCCTCATCAAGGCCATATGCGGAAGATCAACCACATCAAGTATTTGAGCCCATTCCATCCCTGCGGAACGCAGCGACTGCCAAGTTTGGCTGCCGCCGGTTAAGGCAACTGTGCCTGTGCGCATCAGCTCGTCTATGCCCTCGCTATTGGCATGGGAGACCCTAACTGTGTCTATGATGCCCAAACCGCTGTTTTTATATTTTGCAAGCTCGTAATGCGACAGTGAAGACAGTTTTGCTGCCCAGCTCCGCTTTAGGATCGAAGGGATCTTGTTTTTATACTTATTGGTGTAGAGCCAATAGTTTAGCTGGGCAGCAGGCTCGTCAGCCCGGGACATTACTTTGCTGTTAACCAAGGCGAATCCGCCAGGGTTATTCATTGAAAACTCTTTTCGTTTTGGGTGGGTTGACGCCCTGACCATTATGACTTGTGGATTCAAGCGCATCAAGAAACTGCCCCTCAGCTGGGCAGCCTTATCAAGAGTGGCGCTGAAATCGTAATCCAAGGCTTCATCAATCACCTTCTCCATGATTTGGGAGGTTTTTAACCCGGAGTATTTATCATCAAAGATTGAATACTCTTTAAACAGCTTGTTTGTTATGTAAACCTAATCTCGTATAGCACCGGATTCAAACTCGCCTGCCCTAGTAATATGCTGGCTCGCCAAAAATTGAAGAGGCGCTTACCATTTTAAGTGTATCCAAAGGGTTTATTTCGTACGAAACTCCACCCATAAAATTCATTGTTTTGCCGGTGTCTTTCATTTTCTTTAAAAACTTGTTCATACGCGCCCCTAAAAAATGCTTTTGGCCAAGAATGCCAGCTTTATGGATTGATATTAATCCATGAAATCGCCGCCCGCCCTGCATAAGTAAATATAATTATTTGTGAATTGCATTTAGTGTGGCTATCAAAGCGAGAAAATGCCTGCTCTGTAAAACAATCATTGGCAGTGCCCAGGCCTGCGGCTGCCCACAGTGAAAATATCTAAAAATTGCTTTGCTGCCACAAAAATGCTTTGTAAGCGTATCATAAACCGAGAAAAAGATCAATAAGAGGCTGTTTAATATGTCCATAAATGTCGATAAATGGTATAATAACGCTAAAAAGGCTGTTTACCATTATATGAGAAATAAATATCCAAGCGACA
>WRIE01000095.1 GCA_009782875.1 Eubacteriaceae bacterium
CGGATGGGCTGACAATTGCCGGAGGCTGTGGAAGGTTTGCGAAAGGCATTTGAGCACATTTTGCCAAATGTTTGTATTGTCATTTATTTCTGTTCTTTTGAGGAGATACTAAACATCCTCTTACTAATTTCTTCTTTCCGCTTAGTATCTATCATAAATTGTTGCCTTAACTTGATTAATTTTTTCCAGTGGATACATTATACACTCTATAATTCGCCAAACAAAGGCAAAGAGCCTCCTAATCCATCGCAGAGTTCGAGGCTTTTACTACTGCTTCATTAAGTGTCACCCTCATATTCCTGTAAGCCAAAAGGTGTCTCAAATCCGTGCTTCCAGCCGCTTAACAAGCCAAGGTCGTGAACGTTCAAATATCCTGTCTCCTCCAGCTCTTCGCACACAGCCCCGCTTTTTGCGCCGCTCGTGCAAAACAAATAGATTGGCGTGTCAAACCTTTGCGTCAATGCCCCAATCCGCCAAAGCAGCTCATCTGCCGGGACGTTGAGCGTCCCTGGGATGCGCGCGCAATCATATGCCCAAGCCATGCGCAAATCGATTATGATGTTCTTCGGGTTGAGCCGGAGCTCTGTTATTTTAGAGATGTCTTTTTTCACAGGCTCCTCCTCACATAAAAAAAGCCCCCGCCAGGCAAAGGCAGGGGTTTTCGCTATTTCAGCCCGAGCTTAAAAGCAAGCCAGCCCAGGAACAGCGCCGTAAAAAATGTGACGGCCTGCTTGGCTTCCCCTTAGCGAGCCTGCAGGCGTGTTTGCGTAGCTGGACTGGTAGGAGCCTAGCAGGCTGCCCCCCTGCCACAATTCCAGACACTGCGTGGCCATGTTGATGCAAAGCCACAAGGCACCTAGCATAATGCCGCCGCGCCCCCTGGAGCCTTGCGGGAATGCGATGGCAGCGCAGATATGAATGTCGCCAAAGCCCTCGTGCTCAAGCCAGATCTCCCCGGTGCCCTCAAGCTGGCTGTATGGCCTGCCAAGCCATCCGTCTTGCCACACGCCCCAAGTCTCGGGCGACGGCTGCTTCCAGTACTGCGTGAGCATGCCGTCGCGCCAATCCTCATACCACACAAGCGCGCTTTCGGGCGGTCGCCGCAAAGCCTCTGTCGTCAGCTGAAGCCGCTCCTCGGGGCAACCTCTGCCCCGTTGACGTCGACAAACGGCTTTGGCGACAAGGTGAACTCCGCCTCTCCGCACCAGGCGGATTCGCTAAAGCTTGAGCAAGCCCTGAAGCCGTAGAACTGCGCCAGAGGGGCTCCTGTAACCTCCAGCGTGTGCGAGCCGGTGCCAACTGTGCCTATCTTCTTCCAGACTGTCTTGCGCCAATATGGCCACCACTGCCTGCCCTCGCTGATTGTGGCGGTTTGCCCGCCGAGCCTGAAGCTTATCCGGTCGGAGGAGAAAAACGGGAACACAAAGCACACTGCGATGTCCCAGCTGCCAGCAGGCAGCGAAAAATCGTAGTACGCTGTGCCCTCGCCGTTGAACGACACAGACTCGGAGCCTATTCCCATATATTCGTCGTCGACATCGTCAGGCACGCCGCTGCGCTCCAATACAACGCTGCCAAACGATGTTTTTTGCGTCTTGCCGTAGCAGGTCAGGTAGGAGCGCCTGCCGTACCAGCCCTCGATGGCTGGACCCGACTTGCCCGCCGCGTCCTTGCCGTCCACAAAGTCGTAGACATGGGGCAGCATATAGGGCGCTTGCGCTTGCTCGTGCTCGTCCCAGTACGCCGCGAACGGCACGAAATTGCGCTCCGGCGCTGTCTGGGTGAAATTGTGCACCGAGTACACCCCCTCCATCCAGTAGCGCACGGCAAGGTATGTGTGCGACTCTCCCCAGTACGAGCCGCCCCATTCGCTGGGCTCGGCGTGTATGCGCCAGTTCCAGCCGTAGCCAGGGAGCCCCAAAAACACCTTGCCCGGGCTCATAGATTTGAGCACATGGGCTTAGACGCCCTCCAGCCAGCTTCGCGGCGACACAGGGCCCGGGGCGGACCCTGCCCAGCTCATCCCGTAGCTCATCACTGTGGCAGTGTCGACCAATGGGTTCAAGTCCGAGTAGCGGCACCAGTTCTCGCCGCCCACGCTCTCCCCGTCGCCTGTCATGCCTGGCAGGCACACGTTGAGCAGCTTGCCGGCGCCATGGACAGTTGAGGATATCATCGAGAACAAAGTGTTTGCCGCCGCTGTGTTCTCCTGCCAACTGTGCAGTGGGGCTCCCGGCACGCCAACACTTAGCAGCCTGTGTGGCAAAATGCTATGGTCGGCAGGTAATCCTCGCTTTGCATCTCCCGCTCCTTGATGTCAGTAAGGTTCCAGATAGTACTAAACTCCCCCTCCCGCGACGCTCCTCTCCTCAACACCTTTCCATACAATATTGCCGCCCTGCTTGGGGCAACGACCTCAAAGCATACAGCTGGCTTGTATTGCCAAGCGTCCCCGGCGCGAAGCAATTCCGGCATGATCGGGCAATCGGACTTGTTGCTGCACTTTACAGAGCCCTGGCTAGATCTGTTGCAGTAAACGCAGCATGTTAGATGCGCCGCAATAACCCTAACCATCATCGTACCGAGCCTCCTCATATCTATCGTTTACAGCCTTGGGCTGCCTCGAAACTGTGCTGCAGGCGTATTCTTGAAGCTGGATTGACAGGCGCCTAGCAGGCTGCCCCCTGCCACAGGCTCGCCACTTAGAGAGCCAAGGTTACATACGTTCTCTTTGCCCATTTCTACCAGTGCTAGACATGCAGCCTGACCATCCCCGAGTTTCCCCTTTTTTCTGCCAATTGATATGCATTCACATACAAAATGGCAATTATTGTTTTTTTTTTGATATAAATCCTTATCATTTTCCCAATAACGAAAATACTATAAAGTACTGAATACTTTTAAACTATTGGGAGAGATGTATGTCAACACCAGAAACCCCGACTTCTAGAGATCAGATAACATGCGACGCAATTGGTCAAATCATAGCATCGATTGCTATGTCGGAAGCTGCCTTGAGCCATGTCATTAATGCTGAAGGGGAAAAGATACAATATGCCCTTGGCGCATTGCCTGGTTCGCCGACATTTGATCGAGCTCCTTCGATTGAGCAATTGCTCGATTTTAACAAGTCTGTCAAAGATAATATTTCAGCTGTCTCCGTGAGCCAAGCGCTGCTGCTGAGCAAGCTGTCAGCCGCTATTGGCGCTTATGAGTATTGTTATGATTCCGGTAGTGTTGGCCCTACAGGGCCTACAGGGCCTCCAGGAGAATTCAGAACTTCTTTCTGTTTTGTATGGACTGATCAAATGCAATCCCTGCAGCCAGCTGCTGTGGCAAACAGCATGGGTCCGCAAGTGTTTTTCACAGACAAGGTTGTTGAAGGCACAGGTCTCTCAGCTCTCCATGGCAATGGGGGTTTAGGGGTGATTTCACAAATTGATGTTTTAGAGTCTGGCTTCTATTCAATCCGGTGGGAGATTTATAAAACCGGTTATGACTCTGCTTTTGCGCTATTTCTTACATCTCAAGGAAGTCCAAACGGCTCAATGATTCCGGGCAGCAATTACGGAGCTATGGCTCACGACGAGAAATATAGCGGCCAAGCTATCACTTATATTGAAGAAGGGTCAGCCCTTACACTAAACCGTATTGATGATTTATACACCCAGTCTACATTGAACCAGATTGGCGGAAATACCATTCTCACTGCTGCGTCAATTGTTGTGACAAAGGAAAAAGCCAGTGAGGCATAAAATAAAATAATAAACAAAATTAAAGAAAGGAAGAAGTATATACAGTGGCAGTTGGCGTATTTGTTACTTTGCTTCAGACCGTAGCGACTAGGCCCGGAGATCCAAATCGAGAGATTACTTCAGGCGACATTGTTAATGGAGGAATCCTCACAAACATTACCACTGGCGCTGGTATCTATTTAAATAACCCACAGTTTGCCGGCATTACCTTTACAAGAACCGGCCAAGGGAATAATGCCCGTGTTGGCATCTGTTTTGGCCAAGAGCAAGTTGGCAAAAAACTTAAGATATATGTAAACTTTGGCAACACATATTATATTTATGAAATCCAAGTGTGGGAGCCAGGCTGCTGGACGATTATCAACACGGGCTCTGGTCCTTCTACACCTAATTCTATCGGGTTCTCCAATCCGGTTCCAATCTACACTGATTGGCCCCCCGAGGAGTTTGGGCCTGGAGCGCCTGTTCCGGAATATAACCCATTCCAGCCTTGGGTGGTGGTAGCCTTGCATCGACATGACTATTGTGCTACTGATGAAATAATTGATGTCCAAATTAAATCGAACCCGCTTGTCGCCATATCATCAGCAATTGTATATAAAGATGGCCAGCCTACCCCAGTTACTCTGCAGCAGCTCCAAACTGGTTATAGTTTTCATGAGATTGGGGATTACCAAATAGTCATAACTTACCAGTTTTTGGGACAAGGCCAACAGAATCCTGCCGGACCTCCAGGGCAATTATACACAAGTGACTTTTCGATCGGATCGCTCCCATTCCCCCATATTCAAATGGAAAGACACATAAATGGTTTTCTGCTTCCTGGTGAAGCTGTGTTGTTTGATACCCAAGTCGCAGGCAATGGATCAATCGAATATGACGAGGGAACCAGGACATTTACTCTTGCTTTTTGTGGGGATTACTTATGCAAGTGGTTTGTCGCCACACAGTCCACTCTCGCTGAAGGCGACGATGGGGTTGATTTCGCCCTTGTCGTTGATGTAGATATGCATATGATTGCCTCAAGCCACAGTGAAATCGGTCAAGTATCAGGAATGGCTGTTTTTAAGGAGGACAGTATTCCTCTTAGAGTCAGTATTGTAAACTTGGCTAGTGGCGTTACACAGATGTCTAGTTTTACAAAAGTGACAGCAAGCATTCTGATTGTCAAAATTGGACCAGGTATTCTTACAAATAGATAGATAAAAAAAAGTGAGGAGGCGCAAAATGTATGTATCGTATATGGAAATGTCAAGGAGGGAGCCAAGAGGTGTGCCTGTACTTGTCAATCCTGGAAACCCAGTGTTGTTTGACACCGTTTTAGAGTCTGTGGGCACAACAATTGAATATGATTTATCAACGGGCATATTTACTTTTCTTGAAGAGGGTTTCTTTTATTTCGATTGGTACGTCGCCCCCCAGCATGGAATTACGACTGACGGGAGCAATTGGGCGATTCAGACGACATTAAGCCAATCTAGGTTTATTGGCAGCAGCCATTCCCATATTGCGGCTACTTTGGGATTTGCCATTGTGAGAGCCGTAAATGGCGAGAAGGCTAGCTTGATAAATGTATCTGACGGGCCCATTTACTTGTCCCAAGCAGCATTGTCAAAGGCAGGATTGATCGTATTGAGTATCGCCGGCGTTTCAGACGAGCTGGAGTTTGCTCCTTGACTGAATGTTCTGGGAGAGGATAACATGATTGGAGAAAAACTTGTTGCCAGTCTAGTAGCAGGTTTTTTGTGTGGATATTGAGGGTGCAACAGCAGTAAAAGCAGTTATACTATATTTGTCAAGAAGTAGAAAAAATGGAGATTTTTTGCCGGCATTGTTGTTTCAAGGACAAGAAAGCTTGCGTTTGTCTTTTGATGACGGCTGCAAAATCTATGTTGGCCTTTTAAGAGGAGAGGTTTGACATGCCCGCAGATCTGGTTGTTGTAACCCACCAGCATTTCGACCACAACCAGATAGGCAAATGCGCTAAAAAACTAGGTTGCAAGATTATCACTAATCAAAGAAGCTCTAGCTGGTGGCAAACACAATAGTATTGATATTGGAGGCATTATAGTCCACGCTGTCGAGGCTGCAAATAAAAGGCGCGATCCAAAGGAGTGTGTAGGCTATATCATAATTATTGACGAAGCAAAGGTATATGTGAGTGGCGACACATCAATGACAGAGCAAATGGAGTCTTGTGGCAGCCTTGGAATTGATTATGCACTGTTCTACGCTGATGGGACATTCAACATGGGCTTTAAAGAAGCTGCGAAGCATGCAGAGCTGTTCTCAGCAAAGCACAATATGCTGATGTGCCTCAAACTAGGCGTATCATACCCTAGTCATTTCAAAAAGTAGGCTGTGCCAAACAAGCTGTTGATTGTGCCGGATCAATCGTAAAGGGGAGGAAGCTGAAAATGAATGAAATTATCATGAAGAGAAAGTCGATACGAGACTACAACATGTCAAAGCTAAGCGGTTCGGCGCTTGGGTCTGTACGGGAAATGGTAGCAAAAGCAACGCCGCTTTACCCTGATATAAAATACTCAATAGAGATTGTGGATAATACCAAAGGAATTTTTGGAATCAAAGCGCCCCACTATTTGGCTTTTTATAGTGAAGCCAAAGATGGGGATCTCGAAAACATCGGCTTTATTGGCCAGCAAATGGATTTGTTCTTCTCTGGGTCAGGCTATGGCTCCTGTTGGCTTGGAATGGCAAAGCCAAAAGAAAAAACACCTAGCTATTTGCCATTTGTCATCAGCATGGCTTTTGGCAAGCCTGCCGAGCCTCTTCACAGGGATATCTCGGATTTCAAACGCAAAACATTGGAAGAAATTAGCCAAGGTGATGATGCCAGGCTTGAATCAGCCAGGCTGGCTCCAAGTGCAATGAATAAGCAAAATTGGTATTTCATCGCCCTAGATGGCAAGATCCACTGCTATATTAAAAAGCTAAGCGGAATGCAATCTTTGGTTAACAACAAATTTGGGCATATTGATATGGGCATAGCTCTTTGCCATATAGCTAAAGAGAGCGAAGGCTTTGCATTTTCAAAAGAAAGCAACCCGCCGGAATGCGCCGGATTCGAGTACTCAGGAACAGTTTTAGGGAGCTAAATATCTCCAGTGATTTTCAAGTGGCAGCCATTAGCTGTTTTTAGTTTTTATTGTCTGTATAATGGGTCTAAAACCCTCGCCTTCCAGGCGAAACCTTTAGGTCAACTTGCAAGATGAATTGTTTTCAGCCGATTTAGTAATACTAAATCGAAGAGGTGAAAACAATTGGAGAACTACAGAAAGTCGGCGCATTGCACATACGATATAAAATACCACTTGGTATGGAT
>WRIE01000096.1 GCA_009782875.1 Eubacteriaceae bacterium
TTCACCTCTTCGATTTAGTATTACTAAATCGGCTGAAAACAATTCATCTTGCAAGTTGACCTAAAGGTTTCGCCTGGAAGGCGAGGGTTTTAGACCCATTATACAGACAATAAAGCTAACATACTAACCTGAAAGGAGACGGCAGCTATTTTCAAAGCGCCAAGAATTTTATGATTTTTATTGGCGGGATACAGGATTTCAAAAAAAAGGTCGGCAATACGGGCAGGTTTGCGTGCAGCCAATGCGGCAATACAGATTTTTACGACCTTATTCGAGTTAGAAAATGGTTCACATTATTTTTTGTGCCGATTTTTCCTATCAGCACCCAATACTGGGCCTCATGCCCCCATTGCGGCAGCGGGCACCAGATTTCAAAGGAACATGCCCAAAAAGAGCTCGAGCTCAACAATTTCGAGCAAATTGACTAACCTGCAAGCCTTTGCTTTTGTCGCCATTCGGTTGCCATTGCGTCTTTCTTTCCATTTCGACGGTATTATACTTTTTTATAGCATATAACCGGCAGCAATGTGTCACAATTTGCTGCTCGCAAATAATATATGTCTAGGAATAACATTTGCGCATCCTGCCTGTGCTGGATCTAGGGGAAAAGATGGGCAGCGCCTTTATTCCACAGTATATTAATTGATTAATTGAGAGGAGCTTAAAAGATGGCAACCATAGATTCTAGCGGGAGATATGGCAAGCCAAAATGGCTAAAGAGCGGATATTCAGATTATGAGTCATTCAACAAAGTAAAGGGCTTGCCAAGGAATTTCAGAGGCATGTTTAACTCAAAAAAGAGCCCGGATGCAGGTTCTGTGGTTCTTTACTATATCGAACGCGAACTAGCAGCAGTCTTTTCAACACAGGTAGGCGCAGCCATGGGAACCGGCTCGCTGGCCGGGAGCTACTATCCCACACCAGCATTCAATACAAGCGAAAAGAGAAAGATGCTGCTTTATGTCCTTGAGAATGGCATAAAATCCATAAATCCAGACTCGGTCAGCTTGGAAGACATCAAAGATTATATCTCAGCGCAACTGGCTATATGGTGCATAGCTGAAGGCATCGAAAATAACAGTCGAGTCTTGGCACTAGTGCTAGGCGCAAGCAACCCGCTTGGCTCAAAGTCCCAATTTGCCCCAACACCTGATGTGGGCGCCAAAGCCAAGCTGTTGCTAGAAGCTGCAGTTGCGAACAAAGACACTGCCCCGACTAATCCTCTATATCCATCATTCCTTTGTCCGACAATTGGGGAAGCAAACGGCAATCCACTCATTTACCCGCCAAACAACCTTGCGCTAACCGATACAAACGGCGTTCTTGGGGGGGATTGGCGCAACGGAAGGATAAACGTGTCCAACGCCAGCGGGGCGGTTATTGATGTGGACGCCAACACCCATAAAATGCTTATCCGAGTCCCTAAAGACGCATACCAAAACTTCACTGCCACTTTCGAGTCTAAAGTTGCAGGCAATATTGTCGAGTATTTTGCCAATAACCACCAAGAAGAACCAGTTCATGAAATGGCTCGATTAGTGCGCCAAGAAGGGAAAAAAAACAAGGAGCTGTATGTTGCTTTTTCACCTAAAGCCTTGCACCCTGACTACGGGTCGATAACATTGTCAAGCAAACCTTTATCAGAATTTGGGCAAACCCAGCAACTCTCCTACACACTGACTGCCAACTCGGCTATTGACTCTAGGATTTTTCTACAACCGGCAACACAAGCTGCTACAACAGGCGGCTCTGTATTATTTGAAAAACTGCCCTTAGGTTTTACGTACAGCATCAAAGGAACGACTCCTGACCGCTCTGGAAAATGGGTAGACTCCAAATGCGTGATTGAGGGCACAGACATCTTGCTCTCTCAGTGGAACACAACCCTTGACATGGGCAACCGTTACAAAACTGTGAGCGTCGAAAGCAGCCCGCCGCCTCCCGGCAATGGGACTATAAGCGTCTTTAAGAGGATTTTTCCCGCAGACATCACAGACATTAATATCAAGAGGCAAGTCAACAACCTGCAATTGGTGGGAAAATCCCTCTCGGACCCGTATATCCAGTTCAGCTATCCTTATCTGGAAAATCTTGAATTGGACAGCCCGGTTTTCTTTTCAGGTTTGCCGACAGGTTTTGCTTACTCACTGGTTGAAACCGGCCCGACTTGCGCTGGTGATTGGGTGTATATTGACACAGTAATTGGCGGCACAACCATTTCTGTTGAGAATTGGATTATGGAGCTGACCGATGAGCACCCAGATGCAGCTATTGCCTTGGAGACGCATTACATGAGAGATAGCCCGCAAAGCGATTGCAGCGAATACATGGATGTTTTTTCTTCAATTGCCTTGGAAGAGCTCGGGCTTGGCAATGTCCTTGATGCTGAAGGCAAAAAGGTGCAGTACGTCCTAGGAATCCTGCAAGACTCACAGCTGCCTTTTGAAGAGGCCGTGAGCGCCCGCGACGTGCTCGATATCAACCAAAGTGTAAAAGAGATGGTATCACAGATTTCTGTCAACCAAATGCTGCTATTGAGCAAAACAAGACTAGCTATCGAAGGGTACTATAGATGTCTGGAGATGAACCTTAACACAAATAACGAATTCAACAAACCGCCCAAGCCATCCAAACCGACTTTCCAGAGGGCGGGAAGGCGCTAATAGCGCCCACAACCTAGCTGACGCCATTTCAAGCAGTCGCGTTTGCGCCTAAATGGCAAACCAAGCTGCAAGTGGAAATGAGCCCAATTGAACTTCGGATAGAAATACTGTCCCAGGCATTTCTTACGCCGGCAACTCCTCTTCTAGCGTCCATGGAGAGCCTGTACAGCACTTGCTTGGCAGGCTCTTGGTTTGGCTGCAAGAAACAATTGGGGCAAATAACTGAGGTTATATCATTTGCCTCTGAAATCAGGAAGCGTGGAATCCTAGCGCAGACAAAACCCGCGCCGGCTTGGCGCTCCCCAAAAGACAGGCAAACAGCGACAAGATGAATGCCCCGACAGGCGCCAAGCAATCATAAGTGCAATCAGAGGGACCATCAAAATGGCTAAAAAGCAGCCATAAAGCAACTTGCCTTGGCGTTGGAATTGAAATTTTGGGGAAGTTGCGGGAATTTGATGCGTTTTTTGTTTTTTTTGGCTGATCTTGTCTTTCTTTTTTATTTGGCAGTTGCCAAATCCCGTTATAGTGGTAGAATTGAGTAAAAAGACAAAATATAACATTTGGAGGCAAGAATATGTGGAATTCTTCTAACACGGGTGATTATGAGGGCATGATCGCCGAAACAATATCCATTGCAGGCCACAATGGAGACAGCGTTTATGCATATTTCTCAAAACCGCTTGGAGCCGGGCCATATCCGGGAATAGTGCTCATACCGCACATGCCGGGATGGGACGAGTTCTACAAAGAGACAGCCAGGCGCTTCACCCACCATGGTTATGCTGTTATCTGCCCTGACATTTTCTCAAGGTTTGGCAAAGGCGACCCAAGCGAAATCAGCGCAAAAGCCCGCGAGGGGGGCGGAGTCACTGACGAGACTTTCCTCGGAGATGCAAAAGCGGCGCTTGAAGCATTAAAGACCATGCCGGTGTCTAACGGCAAAACAGGTGTTATCGGCACGTGCTCCGGCGGCAGGCATGCCTATCTTGCTGCATGCAAGGTAGATGGTTTTGACGCTGCGGTGGATTGTTGGGGAGGAAGGGTTGTCGCCCAAGAAGCAGACCTAACCCCTGCCCAGCCTGTTGCGCCCATTGACTACACAGAAAACCTCGCCTGCCCTCTCCTGGGAATATTTGGCAATGATGACATGAACCCGACAGCTGATCAAGTGGATATTTTAGAGGAAGCATTGAAAGCGCACTCTAAAGACTACGAATTCCATAGGTATGACGGCTGCGGACATGGTTTTTGGTATTACCACTCGCCAAACTACCGGCCAGTCGAGGCAATAGACTCGTGGAACAAGGTATTCGAGTTCTTTGAGAAGAACCTGAAATAACCTCTTCTTCGCAAGCGTGCAACAAAACAATTTTGAGCCTTTTGTGGCAATGGCAAAACCGGTGGGGCCTGCATGCAATATGAAGTGCTCCTACTGCTATTACCTTGGCACAAAAGATACACATACCCAATCTAGCGCGGCAAAAATGGATTATAAGACGCTGGAGGCATTTACAAAAGACTATATACAGTCAAACCCTGGCCCTCTCATACAATTCTCTTGGCATGGAGGCGAGCCTTTGTTGGCTGGGCTGGCTTTCTTTGAGAAAGCTGTCGAACTGCAAGCCAAGTATTTGCCCCCAGGATTTGAATGTTGGAACAACATCCAGACAAATGGGCTTTTAATCGACAATGAGTGGTGCAAGTTCTTCAAAAAAGCCGGCTTTGATGTCGGTGTCAGCATTGATGGGGTGGAGGCGCTCCATGACGAAAACAGGAAGGACAACTCCGGAAACCCTACCCGCAAACGGGCTGCCTCCGCAATTAAGCGTTTGATGTCCCATGGCATACAGCCTGACCTGCTATGCACAGTCAACCCTGCGAATGCAGAGGATCCATTGGGGACATACCGTGCGCTAAAAGCGTTTAGGACCGGCTGGGTGCAATTCATACCTATCGTCATTAAACTCGACGGCAGCGTAAGCGAAGACTCTGTTGACGCCGTTAAATACGGGAATTTCCTTGTCGAAGTTTTCAGAGAGTGGGTTGCAAATGATGTCGGGAAACTTGATGTGCAGCTCTTCGCTGAAATCTCATTGGCTCTTTTGAACAAGGGGCCGTCAGTATGCTGGATGTCAGAGACTTGCGGGCGGGTTGTCGTTGTCGAGAGCGATGGATCAGTTTTCTCGTGCGACCATTTTGTCGACAGCGCACACCACATTGGCAATATCAATGAGCGCACCCTCGCGTCTATTGTTTCGTCAACTGCCCAAACCGGGTTCGCCATGGCAAAAAAGAACAGCATGCCAAAGCAATGCCAAGGCTGCCAATGGCTTCGTGTTTGCAACGCTGGCTGCCCGAAAGACTGGATTGCAGGCGCTGACGGCGAGATCTCCAATGCCCTATGCGCAGGGTATAAGATTTTTTTCTCCGCTTGCATGCCGGTTCTTGAGATGGCAGCAATGCAGCGGGCAAAAGGAATAGCTCCCCTAACAATTATGCAACAAGCGAAAGCGATGCTGTAATGCAAAAGCGGCCAAATTCAAACGTATTGGATTTGACCGCTTTTTGCTCTTCTTGCGCTCAAAGCCTTTATTGACCTTGGGCAGACAACTTGACAATGGCAATAAGCGTGTTTGCAGCCTTTGCCATATCATCAAGGCTGACATACTCAAACCTGCCGTGGGCATTCTCATATCCGGCAAAGACATTTGGCGTTGGAATTCCCATAAAAGTGATTTTTGAGCCATCAGTCCCTCCCCTGATAGGCTCTACCACAGGCTTTATCCCTTGCAGCTCCATGGCTTTTATTGCCAACTCGACACTGCGCATATCATTTTTCAGCACATCACCCATATTGTAGTATTGGTCTTCCAGCTCAACTGCCACCCGCTCTTGGTTGCCACGCCCATTAATCGACCATGCAATTTCCTTTAGCTTTTCTTTTCTAGCTTCGAAACGCCCCTTGTCATGGTCTCTAAGAATATAGCTCGACACCGCATTCTCCACACTGCCCGCCAGGCTTGTCAGGTGGAAATAGCCTTCATAGCCATCTGTATGCTCCGGCCGTTCTTTAGCAGGCAAATGGTTGTCGAATTCTATAGCCAAAGCAAGCGCATTGACCATAACATCCTTTGCCGAGCCGGGATGGACGCTCATGCCTGAGAAAACGACTGTTGCTTTTGCGGCATTGAAGCTCTCATAGGCCAGCTTTCCAATAGCCCCGCCATCGACTGTATAGGCGAAAGCGACGGGAAAGTCCTTGATGTCAAACTTGTCAGCGCCTGATCCAATCTCCTCGTCTGGTCCAAAACCGACATAAATATCCCCATGGGGCACATCTGGATTCTCAAGAAAATACTCGAGCAAAGCAAAGATTTCTGCAATGCCCGCTTTGTCGTCAGCCCCCAGCAAAGTATCGCCGCTTGTTGTAATCAATGTTTCCCCTTTATGCGCTAAAAGGGATGGAAACTCGGCAGGCTTTAGAAAAAAAGGGCTGTTTGCCAGTTGAATGTCTGACACGCCATCGTAGTTTTCGACAACCTGGGGCTTTACCCCGACTGCTTCAAAGTCAGCTGTGTCCACATGCGCGATAAAGCCGATAGCGTCAAGGCCTTGCGTGTTTGCGGGCAAGCTAGCTATTACAAAACCGTTGCCTTTGTTGACATGTGTGTTGTTGATGCCCAAACCGCGAAGCTCTTTGGCAAGAATGTCGGCAAAATCCGATTGGGTTGCCGTTGATGGCGTTTCTCCTGTGTTCTCATAGCTTCGAGTCTCTATCTTTGCATACCTAATAAACCGTTCCAGCAGTTTGTCTCTCAAATGCAACTCCTAATATTACAGAATTATTTCCATATGACATAAATCGGGCTTCGCATTATGCAACATCATAACCAAATAGCAAGTATATAACAGGCTCTCTATGCCAGAGCCTACCATATTTTAACATGCACCGGTTTGGCAACAAAGCAACAATTGGGCAGTGAAAAAGCAGCATTGCAGCTGCAAAAAAAAAAAATCCTAACTTGCACAGTGGTGCTAAATAATATATAATTTCATCATCTGAAAGAATAGTTAAAGGAATGATGAAGATG
>WRIE01000097.1 GCA_009782875.1 Eubacteriaceae bacterium
TCCCAAGGAGTCTTGCGGCGAGACTCGTGATTGCTGTTCGTGCTCATCTTCATCATTCCTTTAACTATTCTTTCAGATGATGAAATTATATATTATTTAGCACCACTGTGCAAGTTAGGATTTTTTTTTTATGGGCAAAATCCCCGTCATGTAGGCAAGCGCGACATATTCCTGGTCTTTGAGCCACATCCGCAGAAAATCAAGGTATGCTTCCTGGGATGCGTGGTCGTCTTTGTGCACCCTGAATACACAGTCCCACTCATCGATCAAAACCACGAAAGGCCGTTTTGAAAAGTTATATGCGTCTTTCATTATCTGAGTCAACCTAGACTTGTTTTTGAATACAATCCCTGGAAACTCCTCTTCGAACTCGGCAAGCAAGGTTTCGTGTATCAAAACAAGCATTTCTTCCACATTGGGGCTATCGCTCAAGAATTCCTGCATGTCGATGAAAATGCAATTGTATTTATTTAAATGCTCGCTGAAACTAGGGTCTCTTTCTATTTCCAAACCGGTAAAAACTGAGCCAGTGTCTTCCCCATGCGCATAATACGCGTTTAGCATTTCAACAGCCATAGTCTTTCCGAATCTCCTGGGGCGGCTTAGGCAAGCATAGCATTGCTTGGTGTTGATTATTTGGTTCGTTTGTGCTATTAATTTGCTTTTGTCGACATATATCGGGCTGTCCAAGCCTTGTTTGAATTTCCGGCTGCCGGGATTCAGGTAGTCGCCCATAATCAGGCCTCCATTACATGCGCTGTTATTTGCATACATTATATCATAAGCGCCAACTTCACAGTCTTTGGCAAAACCACTTGTATATGCAGAATGGTTAGTTTGCTAGCTGTCATTAAGATATTGGATTAAAGTGGATCTAAAAAAAATAGTCTGCTTGGTTTGAATATTGGATAAGCTTCGCAGCAATCCGCAACATATAGGCACAAGATAAAATGGAGCAACTAAATCCCTGTGCTACATTATATTTTTGTGCAACGGCACAACAGTACTGGGCGTACTGGTTGCTGTATTGGTAGTATTGTCATTAGCATCGCCCATATTTGCATTTACAGTTCCAGTGCACGCACCGGATTGTGCTTATCAAGAAGCACATGAATGTGATAAAACTGGAGCTTGTGCCGGGAAACCAGCAGTACATGATCCTTTAAACACAGCTTGCCCATTTGTGGCTGCAGCACCTGCAGTTGCCTGTGATGAGAACGGGACTTGTGCAGCGATACCAGCAGTACATGATCCTGCAAATACAACCTGCCCATTCGTGGCTGCAGTGGCGGCAGTTGCCTGTGATGAGAATGGAACTTGTGCAGCGATACCAGCAGTACATGATCCTGCTAACGCTTATTGCTTCCAAGCGAATGCAATTCCTGCAGTTCCATGCAGTTTAGTTGCACCTTGCAGTGCTGCGCAGTCAGCTGCTCACAATGTTGGAGGTGTTAATGCGCTGTGCCCAGCTAATCAGACCTGTGAAGGTACTTCAGGTGCTGGATTCTGCTTTGATATAGGGCTTGGAATTGCTGTACACAATCCTACAAATCCTGATTGTCCATTTGGGGACTGTATTGAGACTGGACGTTGTGGCGATCAAGACGCATATCATGATCCTACTAACGTAGCGTGTTTCCAAGCGGATGCAGTTCCTGCAATTCCATGTATTGGGACTGGTCCTTGTGGTGGTACAGCAGCAGCCCATGATCCAGCAAACACAGCTTGCTTATTTGCAGCTGCAATATCTGGAGTCGACTGTGCAGAGGCTGGGTCTTGTGCTGGCACACCTGCAGCCCATGATCCTCTAAATACAGCTTGCTTGTTTGCGATTGCTATACCTGGAGTTGATTGTACAAAGACAGGAACTTGTGCCTCGGTTCCTGCAGGCCATGTTGCAGGAGAAACGGCTTGCGGTTACAAAGCCTTTAAAGCATGTGACAAAAACTGCATTGTATTTCGGCATAGAATACCAGTCACCTTCAAGCCAGAAAAAGGCAGCACAAAAGCTCCAAATTATACAATGTTCAAGTTTGACTACACTTTAGGAAGAGACAGCAACTATGCCAGCACCAGCTACATTACTGGTGGATACGGTGGTGGATATGGATACAATAATAGAGGATACGGCGGATTTGGCGGACGCAGAGCCCCGGGCTCATATTATGGCAGAGGCTATGATGTCCGCAACGGTGTTGCTTCAGGTTACATTGAGGTATTAGTAGAGCCAGGCAACTATGTGCTGACAGTGTCAAGAGTGGCTATTAGAGGCTATACTATCAACCCAGCCTCAATCACAGTCAGGTTCACAGTAACTGATACTGGACGGCTTATCTTTAACACTAACGCTACACGCGCAGATTTCATATACAAGAGAGACGATGTTGCCAAGAAGCCAGCTAACAACAACCCGAAGACTGGGGATGCCACCAACATAGCTCTTTGGAGCTCGATGGCAGTGACCAGCATGGCTGGAGTTGTCGTAGCACTTAAGAAAAGGATGTTCAAATAGAACTGGCTTTACTTAGAAAAGAAAAGAACTAAATTAACAGCAAACAAAACAATCGGCAGGCAATGTGCGCAAAGTCACGTAAGGAATAAACCAAGTAAGAGTAAAAACATCTGTCTGTAGTACAAGCATAACACAGATTTCAACAAATGTGAATATTGTTTTATCACTAAGAGGTTATGTTCTTCATGAACATAACCTCTAAAATATCAACCAACTATATTGATTCAAACAATCTGTAGTTTATAATATCTTCCTTCATAATATGATAAAGTTTAGGCGGTATTTTGACACACAAGTGGATATGGTCTTTGCCCACGCTGCCGCTTAATATTTCTACGCCTTTATACCCGCATAGCTGTTTGATTATCCCCCGGATGCTTTTCCTTAATTCTCCATACACTGCCTTCCTGCGGTATTTCGGTATAAACACTATGTGGCATATGCAATTCCATTTCGTGTGTGATAAACTGTTGTTGTCCAATGGACAGCCCTCCTGATTTTGTGACATAGGTATGCGAAACCTTGTCAAGGTTATCAGATGGGGGCTTTTTTGACACTCTATTTCATCATAAGTATCGCTTCCGCTATTCTATTCTCCCGCGCAAAGCGCGGGGCTTAATCTGGAGTTATGTAGCTGGTGTCGTCATGGTTGCTGTCTCTTCCCAAAGTGTAGTCAAACGCGAACCATGTGTTGTTGGGAACATTTACGCTTTCCCTCTCTGGTTTGAAGGAGACTGTATCCTATGGGCAAAGCTCACCACGCCTCCCTGGTTGCAGTCGCAGGAGACTCCAGGAACTGCCGCTATATATCCACAAGCTGCATCATGTGAGTGTACTGGTGCCACCCATGTACAGGGAGATCCCGGTACTGCTTTAACATAAGCGCAAGCTGCTCTATGCCCTGGCTCTGTAGATGCAAATACTGGCGACATAACCGACAAAACTACCAAAATAGCAACCATTACGCCCAGTACTGCATAGCCATTTTTGCTCTGTCTGTTAATTTCGGCCTGTGTTATAATTTCTCAAAACCTTCACGAAACGGAAGATAACGAGTGAAACCTGTCATAATTAACGAAGACGACGATTTAGTAAACCAAATCAAAACCATTATTGGCCAGGCAAGGCACAATGTAGTTGCCGCTGTAAACCATGAACTTTTATACTCTTATTGGCATATTGGAAAGTTGATTGCAGACAGGGAACGGTCAGGCGGGATGAACGATACTTCAGCACGAAGTTTCATTCTTGCGCTTTCAAAAGTCTTGTCATCCGAGCTTGGCAGAGGCTTTTCACGTTCAAATTTATTCAACATGAGGAATTTTTACCTTAACTATCCTGATGTCCAGACACTGTCTGGACACTTGAACTGGTCGCATTACTGCGAGCTTTTAGCAGTTTCAGATAAAGACGCAAGAAGTTTTTTACGAAAAAGAATGCCTAAATTCACGCTGGTCTATCCGTGAGCTGCGTCGCCAGATTGACAGCGCGCTATTCCAGCGTCTGCTTTTCTCGGATGGGACACTTAACAAGCAAAAAGCTTTAGAACTTGCACGTGATGGGCAACTTATTGAAAAGCCTGAGGATATTATCAAGGACCCATATGTTTTAGAGTTTCTCGGCATACCCGAAAATAAGCCCGTAAAAGAAAACGCTCTTAAGAAAAAACTGGTTGAGCGGATCGAGGATTTTCTCTTGGAGCTTGGGCGCGGCTTTATGTTTGTCGGCACCCAGCAACGCGTTACTATCGGAAATGTCCACTATTATGTTGACATGGTTTTCTATAACAAAATATTGAAAGCCTATGTGTTGGTAGGCTTTCAAATTGGCAAACTCAAGCTGGACAATGCCGGCCAGATCAATGGATACGTTAACTAACGTGAGCTCGACGAAATATACAATCAAATAATAGCCGGCATATTTGTATTTTTGTCGTAAGTTTTCATGGAAGGCTTTTTCTCGATATAGGAGTAAGCCGCTAAACCGGACAACAGATTAACCATGAAATTTATAGGGGATCTATGCCTGGTATGCTCGATTTGGCATATGTTCTTTAAGAAATCATTTACGCTTTCGATGATAGCGCGCTTCCTCAGCAGGATCGCATCTTCAAGCTTTGCCGGCAGTTTTTTCATGTTTTTCTTGAATTTGGTCAATAGCTCAACCCCTATCTCTTTAAAGCTTGTTTGTCAACAGCTTTCAGCATTTGTTTCTTTCTTTAATGCACTTGTCCCTTGCCCTTAGCCGGAGGCAGGATAGGGTTTTGGGGCAGCGCGGGGCAAGGTTCCCTTTCCCTTCGGGGCTATGGGCAGCCCATAGCGAAATTTGAGGGGCTGGCACACTGCAGCAAACGTTTGCATATGCTGCTTTCTTTTAATAGAGCTTCGCACTGCCCTTTTCCTGCCCCTATCATTTCTCTGCGGGTCTTTGCCCTGCCAATCTTTCGTCGCGGATATTGGGCAGCGGCGCATGGAGATGTTTTTCTGTCCCTGCGCCTCTACGGGCTGTTGGGGATTGCGCCTCTTCCATGCGCCGTCTGCTAGCTTGGTTGTTGTGGCATATATTGTACATGGCGGGTGTCCCGCCCCATCTGCAGTTCCATTGCAGTTTTAAAATCAAATGTTTGCCAAGTTGCGAACATATCTATCTATCTGCTTGCCCAGTGCGGCTTCGTCGTTCCCTATGCCGCATTTTTTTCATTCCCAATGTTTTTGAATGCAATGCCAGGGCCATAACTTTCGCATTTTACAGCGAGGGCATGAAGTATCGCCAGAAGCTTCCGCATTAGCGCAACCATCGCTTGCTTGTGCCTCAGCGGGTTTTCCGCCCTTGTTTTGTAATACTGGTATAGCCCCTTGAAGCCCGGATCCCATATCCCCATGGGCTCAACAGCGTTCCACAAGGCTTTTCGCAACCCAGCCCTGCCTCTTTTTGATATTCGGGTTTCCCCCTTGCGGGCGCCAGAGCTTTCTTCCCGCAAGTTGATCCCCGCTAGGCGCTCTATTTGCCTCGGCGACCCGAAGCCCGCCAAGTTGCCTGCCCCGCCGATTATTGCGCCCGCTGTGGCAACCCCAAGCCCCTTTATTTCAAGGAGAAAGCTGGCATAAAGGCATTCTTCCAGTGCGGCTTCCATCCGCTCCAATATCTTCGCCCCGCTCCCATCCGCCAGCACAAGCCTTCCAGCCATAAGCGAAATCTCGAAAGCGGCTTCGCTTTGCGCGTGTTTCGAGCCAATGGACGCGCCAGCTGCTTCAAAGAGCCTGGCTGCCTTCCCCGCGCCAACCCCAGCCTTGGCCGCTTTTCTTACCGCCTCCAAAACGCCATCAACGCCAAGGCAAAGGATTTGGCGCGGCAGCGGGCATTCGGCCAAAATTTGCATTGCGGCCTTTCCCCCATACGGTTTTTTGGACACTTCGAAAAACTCAGGGAAATACTCGTCCATCAGCGCTGTTATCCTGTTCTTCAAAGCAGTTTGCTCTTTTTCCACAACTTCCAGTGCGCTGTCAAGCCGGCGCAAGGAGGCGTAAACGCCTTCAGGGGCGCGCATCTCCAGGAAGTTCCCGCCGTTTGCAAGCCTTGCGATAACAAGCGCGTCCTTCGGGCCGGATTTTGTTTGTGAGTTGTCGGAAAGCTCCTTTGCTTGTTTAGTGTGGTATGGATTGACAAAAACGCAGCGGATTCCCTCGCTATTGAGCCAGAACGCCAATGTTTTCCAATAATGGCCAGCCGGCTCGAATGCGGCAAGCACTTTTTTGAGCCCGTTTGCTTTGCTTGCTTCCTCGATTTTTGATAGAATAATGCAGAACCCTTCTCTGCTGTTTGCAAAAAATGCCTTTTCGGCTACTACGATCCCGCGATAGTCCACAAACTGGGCGCAGTGGCTGGCCTTGGCAATGCCGATGCCGACAACTAGAGTCCCGGGGGATATGCTTTCGATTTTCTTGGCAGCAGATTGTTCTGTATAATTCATGCCAGAATCTCCTTATGCATGTATGTTTTTTTTTTTAGTGTTGCTCAATATT
>WRIE01000098.1 GCA_009782875.1 Eubacteriaceae bacterium
AAAGTAAGTGATGAAGATTTCGCCAAGATTAATTTGAAAGAAGGTAATAAATTCCCCAATTGGAACTATATTATTAATCCTCAATAAACAACGACTTGTTCAAGTTATTGTTTGACAAGTCCTAATGGTTTGCGAGAAAATGCAAGGCAACCTTGCCCCAATCCTCTCAATTCGTTCTTCGTGGATTGCCTTTGGCAGGGTTGTAGTTCGATATGCTTTGATGGGCGCGTGATATGAAGGTTTGCCAGTGTGGTTGTGGGCAGGGCGATGTCGCCTGCTTTTCGAGAATTATAGAAAAGCTTCCTGCAGCGCATCGAAGGGAATTCGAATTGGGATCAGAATGATGCCTCGCTGTATTGATATATGAAAACCTGGATAGGGAACACGGACAGGCAATTGACGCATTTGCCCCGCAGCTTTTGTGTTAATTAAACACTTTCTAACAGGTCGTTTAAGGTTATAATATTGCTGCCTTTGTTTTCATAATAACGAAGCATTTCATCTATTTTCTTCTTGTCGTAACTTGTAATACAATCTGATAAAACACTGACTCCATAATTTGCTTTGCGAAGGTTGTAGCAGGATGATTTGACACAAGCAATAGCATCTGCTCCAGTTATATAGAAATCAGTTATTTCATTTTTACTAATATAGTCTGCGAACTCTCCACTGCTTAATACATTGCCTTTGTATTTAGTGAAAATATTTTTTGACACAATTTTCAAATCCGAAGCTAATTCAGACCCGCGAGTATTGGGCTTAAAAGTCCTTGTGCCGCTTGATGAATTTTCATGCCTTATATAAACAACATGAATATCATTATCGAATGCCCACTCGATAGCAGTATTGATATTTCCAATTATATCCTTGTAATTCTTTGTAATATCATTTTGGATATCAATTATTACCAAAGCTTTTTTCTGCATATTGATTCCTCCTAATAGTTAGATCGGTTTGTTCGCTTTTACAATAACTTGTAATTGTTGACAATAGTATGTCAACAATCTATGATGATAAAAAGAAATTTTCAAAGGTGCCAAATGAAAGTTGACAGGCTTGTTAGCATTATTATGATACTCCTAAACAAAAATCGTGTAAACGCAAAAGAGTTAGCAGATTTATTTGAAGTTTCAACCCGCACAATATACCGCGACATAGACACTATCAGTTTGGCAGGCATACCTCTCCACGCAATTACTGGAGTGGGCGGCGGTTTTGAAATCATGGAAAGATACAAGGTTGACAAGAAGGTTTTTTCAGCTTCTGATCTTTCTGCTATTTTGATGGGGCTTTCCAGTCTTTCCAATATGATGCGGGGTGACGAATTGATAAATGCTCTTGCTAAAATCAAAAGCTTTATCCCCGCAGACAGAGCCAAAGAGATTGAGCTAAAAGCCAATCAAGTTTACATCGATTTAAGCCCGTGGATGGGCAATGCAAACATGCAGCCCTATTTAGAAATCATCAAAAAAGCTGTACAGGAAAACAAAATACTCGCCTTTGAATATACAGACCGCTACAATAATAAAACCGCACGAACAGCCGAGCCATATCAGCTTGTGTTGAAAAGCAGCTATTGGTATTGGCAAGGGTATTGCCATACAAGAAATGATTTTCGCTTGTTCAAACTATCCCGCACTTCAGACCTGCAAATAAAAGATGATTCTTTTATCCCAAGAGACTATAAAAACCCGCAGCTAGAATTTGCTGGCATTTTGGATACTATGCAAACAAAAATAAAAATTCGTATCCATAAATCATTAAAGGACAGGGTACTTGATTATTGCGCCTATGACCATTTTTCGCCAGATGGCGACGGGCATTACATTGTTATTTTTCCATTCATAGAGAACGACTACTACTATAATATTCTCCTCAGTTTTGGGGATAAATGCGAGTGTATAGATCCGCTGCATGTTCGCACAGAAATGAAGCGGAGGATACACGGTATTGCTGCTTTATATCAGAATTAAGCCAACGCAGGATCCAACCGGTTTGCCAATGCGAAAACTGCGTTTTAATGGACTTGCGCCAGCATATTTGGCGCAGGATCCCTTGAAATAGGGAGTTTAAATGAATTATACCCTTTCTCGCTGCACTAAGAGTATCAATCCCAGTGTCCATTTTTTCAAGGCCATTATGCTTGCAGGTTCAAAGAATAGAAATAAAAAGATGATTGTTTATGGCTTGCCAGCAAAAAATATCTCTATATGTCGTGTCTACTGTTTGTGACCACAAGGATAAAACGCAATTCTCCCCAAAAAGATAAATCCAATAGCGATATCTTTTTTTATTTCTATTCGCCATTACAATTTAAAAAATTGGTTATGGCGCCAGTTGACATTGGATAAAACATGTGATAGAAAATATTTAATAGTAGTTAGTTGTATTAAAATTTGGATATCGCAACAAGCCAAACTCACATCTCCAAGACAACCAAATCCCATCGCTACAAAACAATATTGAATTAGACAATTCACTTCAACAATTTAGGGGGGAAGGGAGAACAATCAAGCATTGCGCTCGAACTTCTTTCATAAAGGCTGGGCTCGAATAAATGCTTTGCGAAAAGGGTTATGAGTATCACCAGCAACCCAAATACAACTCTGGCATAGATACTCCGCGCCAAAGTTGGCTGTTATGCCAATAGCCGCCATTAAAAGCAAGTGCACTAGAAACAAAACACTTGCATGTAGTTATTAGCTGTTTGGCGAAACACAAATGACAAATAGGCATAAGCACTTAAAAAAGGTTGCGCAAAGCCTTAGCGTGTTGGATGCTTTTGCGGGAAAAGCGATTCAAGTCCATAGTTGTTTCCATAAAATGAACCAGCTTGCACTATCTTGCAGCAAATAGAATTATATGTTCACCATTGGATCAAATGCCTCTTGACGAGGATTGCGCGGGCAGTTGTGAGAGGCTGGTGGACAAACTATAAGACTTGCCATATGGCACTCCTATCCGCTGCGAATAAAGAACACCTTAGCCCCATCACAAGCGGTTTTCCACTTGAAGCCCAAAATAACACGAGCGGAACAGAAATATCTCGATAAAGTTAAAAGACATTCATGGCCATGGCGGCAGTTATAATTTTTAGCCATCGTGCCCAAATCCTCCCGCTTCAAAACTCGGGGCATATCCATACAAATTTTGGATTATAACTGTCGGAACAATGGAGGCAGCTCTCAAAAATCGCAAATGGTTGGTTTCGTCTGCAATAGTGTGTAAACGCGGCTATCAATGTACAAAACAAGGTATGCGATGCGCCTGTTGGCGTATCTAGCTTGAAGAGGCATGGGGCACATGTGATGGCTTGGCAAATTCTTGCTGTTTGGCAAAGCCCTTGCCTCAAGCGCATCATGTGTTATCTGTCAGGTGAATATCACATACAACAAATATGCTAACCAAAAGGCAGATGCAGATTTGGACTGCGGAAAGCACAGATCATTGATGCGTCCTCATCATATGCCAAACTTGGAAACTTGTAGATAAGCTTAAATAGGGAAGGTCCATTCACCAATTGCTTGGGAAAGCACCTATATAAATATCAACTGAATACATTACTAACACTTGAAACCTGAAAACTCTACAAGTAATTAGAGCATAATGAGGATCCAATAAGACAAATACCACAATTGCATTCGGCTTTGAGGGCACCCATATTTTTGCTAGTCTTGGGTACCCCAGGCCATGGCAAGCAATTTCCATATCAATAGCCTGTTAGCAAAGCATTTTAAAATTAGGAGGAGATAGTATGACGGAAACCATGCAAGCGCTATATGACGAGCGCGTGGCAAAGTTCAAGGCTGCGGCTGATTTGCAAAAGCCTACACAAATCCCGATCTCTTTTGAGGTTAGCTATTGGCCGATTGAATACGGCGGGGCAAAAACCTATGATATCCTTGGGGACAAGGAAAAGATGCGTGACGCCTACATTAAAATTTTCGATGACATCTACTGCGATGGAATGCATGGCACAACCATTTCAGTTGCTCTAAAAGCTGTCGAAGCCTTAGGAGGAAAGACTTACATTATGTCGTCAGACGGCATCACAATCCAGCACATCTCAAAGTGTTGGATGGAATCGGACGAGTATGACGACGCGACTAAAGACCCCCAAGGATTCGGCATAAACGTGGTTGGCAGAAGGAAATTTGAAAAACTAAATGGCACAAAAGACGAAGTTTATGCCGCCCTCAAAGAAGCTGCTATCGAGCTGAAAAAACACAGAGAAGGCACAGCGCTGATTGCTTCCCACCTAAAGGAGCATAAAGCCATTTTGGTTACCCAAAAGAGTGGCTTGTCGCTTCCGCCAATCTGCGTGGTGTTCGACTATTACCGCAGCATTAAAAACACGCTTCTGGATATGCGCCGCAACAACAGTAGGCTCCACGATTTATGTGAAGCGCTTTTGCCCTACTCAATTGGCTCTGGGCTTGAGGCTGATGACGGATCATACCCGCCATTTTTCACAACGGCGATCCATTCACCAGCATTCTATGGGCCAAAGGAGTTTAAGGAGTTCTACTTGCCCCATTACAAGAAACAGATTGATATTATCGCTGCTAAAAATGGCAAGGTCAAAATAAGGAGCGAAGGGTATTTTGCCTACGGAATGGAGATTTTAGCTGATGAGTATCCAAAGCTGTTTACATTTATGTTTGACCAAGACAGCCCATACGACCATTATGAAAGCTTGAAAGGCCGCGCGACGATACAGGCTGGGATTAAGAACAACCAGCTCAAGTACTTGTCTGTGCAAGAGTGCATTGATCTAGCGAAAAAATCTCTAGACACATTTGGTCCGGATGGAGGGTATATTTTCTCCACTGACAAATCGATCCTATGCGGCAACGAAGTAAAAGCCGAAAATTTGATCGCAGTTTTTGACTATGTGCATGAAAATGGGAAGTATTAAGCAATAGGAGATAAAGAATGGATTTTGATATCAGGGAACTGCTGGAAGAGTTAATCGAAGACGAGAGTTGGGGAGATTCCCGACAAGATAGGGCGGCATATGTTAACGCTCTGAAAAGCATGATCTTGAACAGCTGACAGGGGAGGAATATAGATGAATGATAGTGTAAAAGCCATATATGAGCAGAGGATGGCGAATTATAAATCGGCAACTGATTTAGAGAAGCCTAGCAAGATTCCTATATCTTTTGAAGTCAGTTATTGGCCTATCGAGTATGCAGGCACTAAAACATACGATATTTTAGGCGATAAGGAAAAGATGCGTGACGCCTACAGCAAGATATTTGACGACATTTACTGTGATGGCATACAAGGAACGACTATCGCTGTTGCCCTGAAAGCAGTCGAGGCGCTTGGGGGAAAGACATACATAATGTCATCGGACGGCATCACAATCCAGCATGTATCAAAGTGCTGGATGGAGGCAGATGAATATGACGAGGCAATTGAGGATCCCCAGAGCTTCGGAATAAACGTGGTGGGCCGCAGAAAATACGAGAAATTGAACGGCACAAGGGAAGATGTATACGCTGCATTGAAAGAAGCAGTTATTGAGTTAAAAAAACATAGGGAAGGCACAGCCTTGATCAACAGCTACCTGACTGAAGAGAAGGGTATCTTGATCACCCAGAAAGCTGGGCTTAGCCTTCCTCCCATTTGCCTTGTGTTTGACTATTACCGCAGCATTAAGGACACGCTTTTGGATATGCGCCGCAATAACGGCAAGCTCCATGCGCTATGTGACGCATTGATGCCATCCACCATTAGCCCATTGCTCGAAGAGGCATCAAAAAGCTATCCGCCATATTTAAGCACAGCTATCCATTCTCCGGCATTTTACGGCCCTAAGCAATTTAAAGAGTTTTATCTCCCACAATATAAAAAGCAGATTGATGTGGTAGCCGCTAACAAAGGGAAGGTCAAGATCCGTGGCGAAGGCTACTTTGCTTATGGAATGGAAATCTTGGCAGACGAATTTCCGGGGATGTTTACATTTATGTTTGACCAGGACGATCCTTATGAGCATTACAAAAGCTTAAAGGGCCGTGCCACTATCCAAGCAGGGATTAAAAACAACCAGCTCAAGTACCTGTCTAAAGACGAGTGTATTGAATTGACTAAAAAAGCTTTGGATACCTTCGGTCCTAATGGAGGGTTCATATTCTCAACCGACAAATCAATTTTATGCGGCAATGAGGTAAAAGCAGAGAATTTAATTGCTGTATTCGATTACGTCCATAAAAATGGAGTGTATTAAAGACAAAATCGTTGCATAAATATTAAAACACAAACAGGCCAGCGAAGAGCTGGCTTGTTTGTGTTTCATTTCTGCCCTAGGCTTTAGCCTGTTGATGGCATGGGGCACTTTGCATCGAATCGATGCGAAGTGTCAAATGCCATCAACAAAAAACCACCCGCTATGCGGGTGGGAGTCAAAAAGTTATACAA
>WRIE01000099.1 GCA_009782875.1 Eubacteriaceae bacterium
TCTCGTCGTATATCCGCTCCGCCGCCTGGTAGGCGGCTTTCGCTGTGGCCGACTGCCCTTTCGAGCGGCTGACAAATTTTTTGTCGTAGTGGTAGATCGCCATTGGCGCCCCTCCCCTTGCTGTATATATATAAATTAAACAAATGTGTGCCTGTTTTATGTTACAGCAGGGCGAACTGGAATTCCAGCGGAAATTGAATCCTGAAAACGGATAGCAGGGGGTGTGCCAGGCGTAAAAATACATGCCAAAAAGCCAAGCCGGTCAATTTCCCATCGGATTTTTGGGAAAAAACCGTCTTTGATTACAGAACAGGTTGGCTGGTACAGGCTATCTACATCATGCCGGTTCTCAGCGGCGAAAAAATGCCTTGCTTAAAAATAAAGCAAGGCATTCCAAAAAGTGATTCCAGTTCCAGATGAGATACACCTAGTAGAAAATGTGGGGATGTTCGTCCGTAATTGCAAACCGCAAGGCTTGAAAGGAGACAAAAGCAGCCACCTGGAGAATGGCGTAAATACTTATATCGAACTTGCCGAGCGTAAAGAGAGATTTGTCGAGCGAGCCCTTGCCAAATTCAACGTAAAGCCAATTGCCTACGACTGCTATAACCAAAAACACGAAGAAACAAAGCATATGCTTGGTGTTCTTTTTCACAGTTGCACCCCTTTTACTCAAATCAGATCGGGAGATATCTAGTTAATGATAATTATATGCCATATGTATTTATGTGTCAATCAGGTTTTTTCAAATTGCTTGTTCCTTGGGGAATATGGAACATATGAAACAACAACCCTGTCTTGTTGGAGAAGTGTTGCAGTTCTGTTTTCCATAGCTTGCGTCGGTTATCAGCTCCCCGGCGTTTGGGTTGGCAAGCGTCCCCATATCTATTAACAATCCCTATGTTGCTCAAGGGATTGTTTCAGGTTCCTTTGGATGGCTATGCGACTGTTGCCAAGCCTAACTAGCTTGGCAACAGTCGCATTTTAATCGGAAATTGTGATAGCGTGCTATGGGCTATTTGCAAAAAAGTTATTTTGTGTAGCCACATGAATACGGGATTAGCCCAAAAATCGACTTGGTACACTTGTTGCCCGACATCGTGTGCTCAATGTTATTTCTTATTTGCATATTTGGCCAAACAAAGCCAAAGTCATCTACAAAATCAGTAATGAATACATAGCACCATGTAGGGTGATGTTTGCCATTCACCTTGGGATACCATTCATAGGAGTATATAGGTGTTACTCCCTCCTCTTCATGAGCGAATATGGGCGACACGAAAAACACGGAAAAAACAATTACCAGAACCAAGAGACAAATTCCTAATCTTTTCATTTTGATAGAACTCCTTTATTCATAATTATTTTTGTTGTTTTCTTGGCAGCTAGATCAAGAAAACACAGAAGGTATTGCCTTAATGATATTTTATTTATTGTTCTAAATTTCTAAAAAGGCATGTGCAGACTTGGCACCTTAATCCACGCTACGCAGCCTATTGAACAAACTGGCTGTGTTAGAAATTATATATGTAACTTATTAATTTATCCATTTTTGTAAATTAATTACTTTATATACAACAACATACCATTAAATTATCTGTATGTCAACTTGCTTTTACAATCTCTGCCATAAAACACGCCCACAATAAGCTTGAAATGCGATACAGAAATGTTTTTTTTGTTTTTGCAGGCAGCCCAGCCCCTCGCAACAGGGTCGCCGTTAAACAGCCACAATGCGTTTATATATAACAGGCATATGTTGCCTATTGACCAAAAAGGCCGCATAATGTATTTTGATTGATCAATGATGTATCATGATTGATCAATCAAACAAATGGAGACTTGATCAACAAACGCCAACCAACTGTCCGGCAAAAAACAACCAATCAAATTGGCGAGACAGACGTGGGGGTGGCGGGCGAGGGCTCAAGCGAGGAGACCAACTTTCTGAGGTTCCAACTTGAGGCGAAAGACAGTCAGATCCAAGCCAAGGATGCGCAAATAGCTGGGCTGATGGCGCAGCTTGAGCAAACGACCAACGCTTTGGCGGCGGCGCAGCATGCGGCCATCCAAGCGCAAGCTTTGCATGCGGGGACAATCCAGCAACAGCTGCCGCAGCCCTACCCTTATAGGCAGGAGCCAGTTCCTCCGCCTAGCGTGACACTGGATAGCTACCCGGATGTTATGACGCGCAACGATGTGATGAAGTACTTGTGCATAAGCAAGGGCAAGCTACTGGACTTGGAGCAGACAGGCATGATCAAGCGCATAAACGGGATGGGGCGCAAGGTGCTGTACAGCCGCGGCGAATTAGACCGGTTTGTAAACGGCATCTAGTGTTTGTAGCGATAATTGCAAACTGCAACGGTATAATTAGGCGTGATAACAGGCAAGAGCGATATTTTTAAAAAATAGATAAAAAAAAGCCGCTTTAGTGTTTACAGACACCAAAAACAAGCGGCAAGCAGGATTCCTAAAACAGATAATACTGCAAACACGCCAAATAGGCAAGGTTTTAAGGCGGAAACACATGCGCAAAACTTAGAGAGGACACAGAGACCATGGATAGGTATACAGATGGAAGCCGCATAGCCGGCAATGAAAAAGAAAGCGCGCATGCAAAAAGGCGTTGCGCAGCGGCGGCAAAGCGGAAAGCGGCGGTGGGCATGGGTGCTTTGGTGGACGCGCCCGCGATGCAGGCGCTCGTCACCAAAAAAGAGCTCCAGTTTGCCCTCTCAACATTCGCCAACCCGCATGCGTATATCGTCAATGCCGGCAATGCCGGGGGATGGGCATCGACACCAAGAAGCCCAACCCGAACGGCATACCCAAGAAGCTGACCGCACTGGAGGGCTGCATCGCAGTCTGCGGCAGCAACATCATGAAAGTGTTCAGCCATTTCCAATTTGACAGTGATGCGGAAGTGCTGGCTTTCGAGTCGCCATACTGCCGGCCTCTGGTTTTGTGCCGCTTTTTGATGCCTATTGCTGCTACTTGTCATAACAGTGATTAGACTTAGATATAAATGCCAATAATTTCTGTCTTGGCTGCTTCTAGTTTGTCAATGACATTTAAACGGTTTTCTATGCGATTGCCCTGAACGTGTCAACTACCATAGTTGACACATGAAAATATATGGTTTATAATAACATACAAGTGTATATTATACAATTAAGTTAGAAATAGTTAGAGGGTTCTGCGGCTAGACCGTGCACTGTGAAATGTAGATTGGGCAAGGATCTTATGTTTCATGGGAGGTCACTTATAAATCAAGTCAAAGAATAAAAAAGGGGTACAACTATGAGTAAAAGAAAACTTATTGCGTTGTCGATCGTTACAGTTATGGTTTTGGCACTATGCATGCTACCGGTTTTTGCGGAAGAAGCACTGGAAGAGGTAGACGTTCGGTACTACCCAGGTCCAGGTGTCTCATCGTACTGTTATTCTTACACCTATTTCGATGATTTTGGTAGCCCGTATAGTGGAGGAACAGTCCCTCATTACTACAATTCCAGCGGTAAGTGCACCAATGGTTTTGTCCAAGGATATAGCCCGTATGTGTGGTCTTGCAGCTACCATAAATAACAATGGAACACTGGGGAAAGGCTTATGAAAAAGAGCACCAACCTTATGTTGTTTGGCATCGCATTTTCGGTTATAGTAGGCGGAGGCAACGGGCTTTATGTTGAATTCGGCAAGGGAGTGCTCCAGAAACCACTCTTTGCACTCGGTCCTTTTGATATAACCATTTACGCCATTCTCTGTGCGGTTGTTGGTGTTTCCTATGTTGCCCTGTGGGGTGCTTATACGGACGCTCTCTGGCGCGAGCCCTATGAACCCTAGGGATATGGGGAAAGCAATGGAAAAAATCTATAGCAATTAGCAATTGCAAAAAACAGAAATAACACGTTTCCTCTAAACAATGAAGCACAAAAACAGGAGTTGAATCTTTTGAGACTTGCCTTCAGCCCCTGTTTTTTTGACACTTCAGCTGTGACATGGAGATCCCAGTTGTGGCAGTGTAGAGCCTGAACCGGGCGAACTATAGCTATAACATAAGCATGGAGAGCGTTCAGGCAGCTCTTAGCCCTTTTTGCATTCAGTTGGCTAAGCTTAGGCATGTTATGCAGAAAATTTGAAAAATCTAGAATTGATTTTCGGTCCGGCCTGTTCTGGGCGGGGAGCTAGCGGAGCCCAAGCCGCGGGACTGGAAAGACACCAGCGAGCTTGAGGCCTGCAGGGAGGCGTGGGAGAGGGACTGCAACGCCATCCCGGACGGGCGCGCCTGCATGGACTGCAGAACCCTGGAGGCGCAAGGGATCGACAGGGAGCCCACAATACACCTTGACCCCGCAGCGGCGGAGAAGGAGAGGCGGGACCGTCCACAACTGGGAGATAGCCCAGGAGAACGCCAGGCGCCCCGGTCTTGGGGATTTGCAAAGGGAGGCGGCCAGGTGCTCGAGGAAACCGCGAAAGCCCACGAGGCCAAGGCTGGGCTGCTCAAGTCCCGCGAGTTTCCCGCGATCGCAGCTTTCTACAAGGATGCATTTGTTGACAGGACTGTTCCCGATGTTGTTGTGCCTGTTGCCGATCCTCCCATATAAACAACATCCCCGGTGCTTGGATTTGTAGTCGATGTTGACAAAGTGCCGCTCATTATCGTGTTTGTACTCTTCCAGGAGCCCTTGCATCGTGAACCATCTTTTTTGGATTTCCCCTTTATCTCGTTATGTTATATACTTAACATAACGAGATAAAAGTAAAGAAAAAAGGCGAAATTCCTGATATTTATGCGGAATTTTGACAATTCATCGTTCAGGTTAACCGGGAGTTTGCCCTAACAAAGGACAGCGAAAAAAGAGCCTTGTGTGTTGCCCTTGGAAAATACAACTATGAATCAGTTGAAGAATTTTTGCGCACTGCTATTTCAAGTGCCGCAGAAAAACATGTGTCAGAAAAAATAGAAGTTGTAGTTTCATATGACAACAATATTTGTTAAGTGAATAGAAAAAACTAGAAAGGGAACCCCCTATGGTAACATTAACCTGAGTTTCACAGTTAAACATAGCCTTTCATGACTAAAAGGCAGCCTAATTTTCTAGCTGCCCCAGGCTGGTCAAGTTGTCGACAGCGCCTCAAACTTGATCGGCTTTCCACCAATCCACGGGCACGAGCAAGGCCTCTGGGCATAAAGAACTCCAGCATGTGCGGCAGGTTCCTATCCATTGGCTTTCTTGCCCTCTTCCATCCCTTTGGCCTGGTCATAAAATTCGCAGTCTTCAGTTATTATGCCTATAGCCTTTGCAGCCTTTAGGAAAAGGCTGTGGGCGCTTTCCCCCTGCTTGATCCCCACCAAGATTTCCGCCTTTGCGTATTGCAGGTACCTTCCGTATTTTCCGCCGCCAGCCCATCCTGCTTCGCCGCTTCCAAGCCGCTGCGCTGGTGTTATTTCAGATTCCCCTGGTTTTTCCACCCCAGCGGGGAATGCTAATTTGTCAAGCCGTGTAAAGTCCAGCTCCAATGCAGGCCTCCTATTGCTCCCTGAAATAATTGAAGAGCGGGTAATAGTCGAACAGGATCTTCCCGCCTGTCTTGCCGTTGCGGTTTTTCAGCACCACAAGCT
>WRIE01000100.1 GCA_009782875.1 Eubacteriaceae bacterium
GTAGAGATATTGCAGGGGAGTGTAAGCGCAGACCATATACATTTGTGCGTGAAGATACCGCCCAAGTTGAGGGTGTCTTATTTTATGGGGTATCTAAAAGGGAAAAGCGCATTGATGATATTTGACAAACACCCAGAGCACAAGACAAAGGGTGGCGGGCGGCATTTTTGGGCAACAGGATATTATGTGGATACGGTGGGCAGAAATGAAGAACAGATACGGAAATACATCAAGGAACAAGAAGAATATGACAAGCAGGGCGAGATCTAGGCGCATCCACAGCCCCTTTAGGGGCTAAAAGCAGGCAGGATCCTTTTAAGGATTGCTGGAGCGAAAAGATTGCGATGCCACAAAGCGCCTTTAGGCGCTGCTAGTATTCGGCCCCTTATAGGGGCAATTCTCAAACCACCCCTTGAAGGGGTGGTCCCTGATTTCAATGCGAAGCCAAGCAAGCAAAGCCATAGGCTTGCTATTCTTTTAGCACATCCCAAACTCCTCCAGTCTGCAAACAAACGCTCTATTTGCCGAGTAGCCGAAATCCCCTTCCATAGCTGCTCGGGAATTGGGTGTGGGCCAACCCCAGGCGCCCTTGCCCTCAAGGGCGCCTGGGGTTTCACTATTCAGGAAAGCTGCCTTGAAGCAAGCGTTTGAGCTTAGGGAGCTTCGCAGGCATTCGATATGCGATAGGCAATGCCTCCATGCTGCCAAAAAGCAAAAAATAATTTCCCAAACTAGGGAAACAACCGCACAATCCAGCCTAGCTCAAAGCGCCCCACTACAATGCCAACGCACCGGCCAAGTGCATGGCGCTGCGCCACGGAATGCTTGCTTGGTTTCATCCGGCAAAATTAACTGTAGGTACGCAGTTCTTTATTTAAGCGGGAGCCGCATTGCCAAGAAATTGGCTATAAGGCTCCTCCAATTTACCATACAAAATTGTATTTTGCCATTTCGCCGTTGTCAATGACAACATCCTGCCCTGTCATGCTCCTGTTCACTACTGCAAGAAAATAAATCCACTGCGCTATTTCCCCAGGCTCTGCCCATTTAGGCAAAAGGCATTCTTTCATAACCGCTTCCCATAACTTGGGATTTTCAATAATGTGGCGGTTGCTTTCGGTCAGCACCCCGCCGGGGGATACGCTGTTGCAGGTCGCGCCGTGCTTCGCCACTTTGTTTGCAGTGTTTTTGGTGAAAGCCAACACACCGCCCTTGCTAGCCGCGTACGCTGGGAATTCTGCCCCTGTGTGCCCGGAAACCGATGCCACATTTACAATAGCTCTTATACCCTCGTGGATGCCATATTTTTCGGTGCAGCGGATTAATCCTTTCAGGTTGACATCTATGTCGTCCATTGTCTCTGTTTGTTGCCCGGCATTGTTGATTAAAACCTCAACGCCAGTGATGTCTGGCAGTTCGTCTCTCCATATATCGCGGCAGATATGCGTGTAGCATGTATGCTCAATCGAAGAGCGCTCTTTGTCAACACCAGTCACTTTATGCCCATTTGAAAGGAACTCCAAAGCCGTTGCGCGGCCAATGCCGCTACTCGTTCCCGTTATGAGTATCTTCATGCTTTTTCACCGCCTTTGCGATTCTCCATGTTATGGGCATCACCGAGCATTCATACGCGAATTTTATACATACGCCCGCCACAACCATGCCTGGCAGCTCATTCCACGGCACAGAGCCGCTTTCAATAACTGGCGCGAATGCCAGGATACAAAACAGCGTCGTATCAATCAGGTGGCCGGCAAAGGAAGAGGCGAGCGCCCGCAGCGCAAAGCCTTTGATGGTCTTGCTCCCGCGTTTCATGCGGCGAAAAACCCTGTCGTCTGCCAAATCCCCAGCCCAGTAGGCGACCAAGCTCGCCGCGACGATCCTCCAAGAATTGCCAAGAGCCGCCGCAAAATAGCTGCCATTGTACCATTTTGGCTGTGGAAGCGCGACAGCAAGGCGGACAAGCAGGGCAAACAGGGCGTTGGTGGCAAGGGAAGTCCAAGCCACCCGCCGCGACCATTTATAGCCGTACACTTCCGATAGGATGTCAGAAACAATATATGTAATCGGGAATGCCAGCGCTCCCGCGTCAGCTGTCCATAGGAAAATCTGGAGCATATGGTTCGCGAGCACATTTGATATGAGCAGTATCCCCACGAATACTGTCGACAAAAACATGAGCAGCGGGCTTGCCTTAGTTTCGTCTGGTCCCAAGTGGAAGAACCAGTTTCGGTTTTCTGTTGGCATTGTTTTTTATCCTTTCTGTATTTCCCCAAAGACATATCTCTTTGCCAGATATTCATTCATCTGCCAGACGCCCAAATAAAGAAATGCCTTGTTTTCGCTGGGTGTATCTACCTCAGCCTGCCGGTTTGCGCATTGCGCAAATAATGCTGGGAAATTAAATCATTATTTAAAATATATTAAGCCCTAAGCGGGGAAGCCGAAGTCCCCAGAAACACCACGCCCCCATGCGGATACCTGCCAGCAGCGTATCGCTAAACGCCATGCTGCTGCCCTGCGCCCAGTTCCGCAGAGGGTTTTCTGCCTTTGCCTCTCTAACCCATGCTGTCTTGACATGCATTTTGCCTCCAGCACAGAATACAGTTCCCCACAACGCCGCGTCCCTTGCAAGCCTCCAGTTGGGTTGTGGGCGCCAATGGGGCATTTCAATTTTGAACTCTTACGGGGTATCAAAGAAAATGCCCACATTTAGACCATAAGCAAAAGGGGCGCTGCAAGGTGGCGTTTTCACAAATAATATGGCTCTGGCAACGGTTCAAACAGCAATGGCTTTTTCGCCGAGATGTAAGCTCATCGCTGCCAATTCTTGGCGCTGTTGTGTTCATTAATGCAGATATTTTCATGCTCAAGGCCATGGAGCAGTGCCCAATAACCATAACCACGCTCAATATCGGGCTTGCAGTGTGTTTTTATGCAGATCGCGTGCCCGGTATTCATTTTCGCTTATTGTCCCGTTCCTGGCGGGCTCATCAAATACCTTGTTGGGCTTGCCTTGAAAATCCCTTCCTCCAGCCGCAAAGCATATTGGAATTGGCAACACACTCTTGGGCTTTTATTTGCGCTGCTACTATTCTTCCCATAACCATGAACCAATTACTGCTTTATTTTATCGTGTCCACGGTATCTTTGCAATTTTTGCTCCGGTTTTATAGCAACATAATAGTCTTCAAGTATACAAGCGCGACAAAACTGGCTACAGCGCCACATAGGCAAACTTGCTACCATTATGATAAAAAAACCGTGAAGCAGTTGGCAGGATATTATATCGAATTGCATTTAAAAAAGTATTTGCTCAAAATAATAACTAAATGTGCAAAGTTGCATTCATGTATACCAGCCTGGTCTTCGGATCCAATAAAAAATAACAGTTGAAATTATATGGATAGTGCAGTATCATTAATTATCAGCGGCTCAAATGCGTGGATAACACGCCAAATCGCATGTAGAAAAAAAGGGAAGGCTCCTGCCCTTGCTGCAAGCCCAAAGACATTTCGAATAATTGTCTAAAAAGTTACGCTATATTGCCATGATACTATGTACATAAAGCATCCCAGTCAAAGACGGGCGCAGCTAGGTGCTAAAAGGCAATCCCCTCACTGGCAGGCAGGAATCCCGAATCATCAAAAAAAGCAGCTTGCCACACTTCTTCCAACCAGCCGTTTTCTACTGCACACATTCTGGGCCGGCTAATAATTAAACGAAGGAGAGCAATTATTTATGTCGGAAAAAGTAGAAGTTAGCATGGACGAAATCCAAACGACTTGGAGAAGCTGGTTTGTATGCGCTATGGTAGGCCTCCAGTATGCCGCCTCCAATGCCGTCAGGCAAGTTTGGACAACTGCAATCCCTTTAGCAGGCCCTGAGCTTGGAATCACCCAAGCGGCTGCAGGCGGCCTCAACTCGGCGTACTATATCGGCTATGTCATCTCTAACTTGATCTTTGGGTATTTAGTCGATGCTATCGGGCCAAAGATATCCCTTGCGGTCGGAACGGTCTTCAGCGCGCTATTTACATTTTTGATCCCGTTTGCCAGTGGATATCCAATGATGTTTGTGTTGCGTATGGCTGCAGGTTTGTCTAACGGGGCGCTCTTTGCCGGTGTGGCAAAATACCAGATCTCTTGGTTCAGCCCGCAGACCCGCGCCACAGGCATGACCTACATGATGGCATTCTCGTCAATTGGCGCTTCCCTAGCATCAATTGTGCTTGCGCCAATCATGGTAAACCAAGGCTGGAAAGCCGGATTCAACTGGGCAGCAGGATTTGCCCTTGCTTGCGGCGCATTGATGTTCGCGTTCGGGACAGAGCAAGGACCAGCCCTCCAAAGAATCAAAAAAGACAAGGACAACCCGCCCACACCTGAAGAGAAGAAAGCAGAGAGGGATGGGCTTATGGCTGTTATCGGCAAAAAGTCCTTCATTATTGGAACCATTGGCTGCTTCTTGAACTTGGGAATGGGCCAAGGCTTCAACACTTGGATCAACTCGTATTTCATCGAAATTAGGGGATTCACTATCGTCGAGGCAGGCTTGATTATAGGTGTCACAGCTTCCCTCAGGCTTTTCACAGGCCCCCTTGCGGGCGTCACCTCTGACATTTTGAGGACCAAAAAGAAATTGTCAGTATTTGGGGCGACCACGACAGTCATCATGACCCTTTTCCTGATGTACGGGCCGGGAGGAGTATCTGTCCTTTATGTTATTATGATACTTAGAACGATTTTCTCGTCATTCGCAGGGACTCCCCTCAACGCGCTCCAATCCCAAGCGGCTGCCGGCAAATATGCAGGCAGGGCCATGGGCATGTACAATGCGGTTGCGCAAGTGGGATCTGTCATATTCCCAGCTGCCTACGGAATGATCATTGACAAGACTGGCGGCAACTTCACAGCTACATTGTGGTTTGGCATTGTTCTGACCATCGCAGTAGCAGTGTGTATCGCCAACATGGAAGAGATCGCTGTAGTAAAGAAGGAAAAAGCGGCAGCATAATAAAGCTGTGATCTAGCTTCTTAGCTTCTTGGATAGAAAACACACAAGAAAAGGCATTTTGGCGGGGCAGCCCTTCGCCAAAATGCCTTTTCTGATCCAATAGCCTGGATGCTCTTTCAGAGATAAGCACATTCAGTGTAATTGATAATGAAGTTTTGTGTGGCAATGAGATATCTATGCCAGCTAAAGAAGTGGGATTTTTTAAGCTGTAATTGCAAAACCAACAAAAATCTTCAATGCACAAATTAGCAGTTGTCGAAATATCAAGAATAACGTTGTAATTCGATGTGAGATTATGAAAAAAGAGGCATCACGCCGCATTAATGGTATTGTGAAATGCTTGGTCTGAAACAGCCTTAGAGGATGTTTAGTATCTCCTCAAAAGAACAGAAATAAATGACAATACAAACATTTGACAAAATGTGCTCAAATGCCTTTCGCAAACCTTCCACAGCCTCCGGCAATTGTCAGCCCATCCGAATGATCTTTCAACAATCCATCTTTTGGGAAGGACAATGAACATATGGGCCTCGTTGCGC
>WRIE01000101.1 GCA_009782875.1 Eubacteriaceae bacterium
GGTCTCTAGTTATGTCGCTTGGATATTTATTTCTCATATAATGGTAAACAGCCTTTTTAGCGTTATTATACCATTTATCGACATTTATGGACATATTAAACAGCCTCTAAGGCCTAAGCTACAATACCCCTGCATCGGTGTACTATGGCTGAAAAAGCCGCGGCGGCTACGCCCGCCGCCTCCCAAGGGCAGAGTGCCAGGGGAAGGCTCCGCCTTCCCCTGCAAGTTCAAGACACCCTCCCTAGGCCAAGGGCCCACACCGGGGGCTTTTTTAAAGTGTGTAGTAAAAAATTAGCAAACTGTTTGCTTAAGGCTTGCCCCTAGAACACAGCAGGCTCTGGAGCCGCCTGTTTAAGGCATAAAAAAAATGACTCACCAGGGACTCGAACCGGAGCCGCAGCAGCTTTGGGAAGCGTTGCCGCCAATAACGTAGTAATCACCTGCCGTGGGATTTGGCAAATTCGACCTCGAGCTTGCTCAATGCTTTCACTACTTTATCTGGCATGCTGTATCTTTGCGCTCGCGAATTATAGCCTCTGAAAACCATCTCCCCGTCTTTAAGCTCGTATGGGGGAAGGCTCCATACGACCACTGCAATTTTTTCATTGTAATGGATTTGCAGGCTGAAGTGAGAAGGCTTTTCGTATTCAGGAGGCTCCCCAGGCCGTGGCTCTATATGGAGATCCCCGAACGGAGGCCAGAGAGACCTGTTCGCACCATCGATTTGATCCCAGCTAGAGAGGCTCAGGGCAGCAAGCAACTTTTTGGCTTCTCGTTTTGAGAGAGCGATGCTGTCGTTAAAGCCATCTATATAACCCAAGCTTTCGATTGTCACCCTAGGCTCATCCCCGAGGATTTCCTTTCCAATGGCTTGCAGGTCATCGAAGCTGTCCAGTTTCTCGGCTGGCATATTATTAGCGCAACTGGCAATTAGCAACACAGCGCATATGGCTGTAGCAATTTTTTTTTTCAATTTGTCCCTCCATGTAGTTATTCGAATTATAGCAGTGAAGGAAGAGTTTCCCAATGGCACGAAAACGGACTAATCATTTCTTAACGCCTTAGTTGGCGTTTTTTTATCGCATTACCGCATCTTCCTATCAGTGTTGGGGAAAGTCAAGTTGTGTGTTTTTACCAACTCAGCTTCGAAAACGCGCAAATTATCCACAACCCCATCTGGCAGTTTGTAAAGATGCCACGTCCCATGGAATTCGCTGTCAGGCGTTATTCTCCGGGCAGCAGCAAGGCACCCAAAATCAGGGATGTCCTTGTAACTGATAAGCAACTCAAAGGTAGCTGGCACGACGGCTTCGACTACCCAATCGCCGGGAATCGCAAGGCTGACTGGAGAAAAAGGGGATCCTGTTGGATTGAAAGTGCGTGTCACTGCGCCAACGCGCTCCCACTCGCTTAGCTGGAAGATGCTTAGAAGCCTTTCTATCTCAATTTGGGATATTTCGACCAGCTCACCGTTGAATTTGCGCGGCTCTAGAAACGAATTGTCGTCGGGGTCGTCATCAGTAGCTGGACCCAATACTGCTACTGACAGCGGCTGCGACTGTGCAGCAAGGAGGATTTCCTGCCCGATGGCGACTGTATCGCCATAAATTGAGAGTTCCGCAGGCAGTTGATAGCTGTGGACTTGTGTTTGTTCACTATCAGATTTGCCTTTGCCGCAACTGGTGAAAAGCAACATAACGCACAACAAAATAACAATATTTTTTTTCATTATTCTGTCCCTTCTAATTCTGGAACTAATTATAACACTTAGGAATTTGCTTCCAGCAATTCAACGCCTTAACTGGCGTTTTTTAATTGCATTACCGCCAGCGCATTGGCTGTAAAATATAAATCTAAAAGAGGTAATAAAAATAGCAATTACACCAGCAAATTATGATACCAGATGGGCAGCACCAAACAAAAAACTACATCTGTTCGCAAGCGCAAAAGCAGCGCATGATGCAGGCAAGGGCGGAACAGTTTCACCCAACGAGCAATGTTCAACATGGTTAGTCCATTTGCATTGCAGTAATGTACCCACACAATATCAAGGTACCGTAGGGGCTGTTAGATACAATCACCCTAGTACTGGCCCTCGCATTGGTTATTACAGAAGAGACCAGGAAGCTGTGTTTACAGGTTGGAGACAAGCCAAAAGCGAAGGAACATGCCCAAAAGGGCGCACAATAGTTACCGTTGGTAATAACGCCAGGATGTTTGATCCGATAAGCACCAACTCTAAAAAGATAACCGGACAAGTAACATTAGCAACCGATTCAGCGTTTACCTATAACAACTGGATTTGTGTCCAGGTTTATGACACCCGGACCGCTACAAATAATCCATGGCAGCCAAGGGGTATGGATACCTAAATATGGAACACCAGCTGGGGTGGCGAACACACATATAAGCATATAAGGCACAGTTTAACAGTAGCTGTTAAGTCTAACTTAAAACAACCACACCAACGCATGATGCGCCATGCGTTGTTTTTTATTACGAAAGGAGACACAAATGCACATTGATTTTACAGAAATATTCCTAGCCGTGCTGTCACTTATCAGCGTGGCCATAACAACCCTTGTAGTCCCGATACTGCGGGAGCGGCTGGGAGCCGACCGCTACGAGCGGGCGGCAAGCCTTGCGGCGATCGCCGTAGCGGCTACGGAGCAGATGCTCAACGTGCCCGGGGCTGAGAAAAAAGAGGCGGTGGTCGCCTTCCTGAGAGCCCACGGCATAAACTTGGGCGAAGACGACTTGGACGCGCTGATCGAGAGCGCGGTCTACTACTTGAAAAACCAAAAAAGAGAGGACGGGTAATGGCAGTGTCATATAACGCGTTGAAGATAGCGCAGGAAGCGGCGCAAAACGCTTTGAAGGCAATCCAGATCGCGATAGAGGAGGCGGAAGGGTTCGAGGATGTGGCAGACGGCGACTATGACGCGCCAATACCTGAGCCTGTGCCAGCCTCGGAGCCGGAGCCAGAGCCGGGCTTGCCGGCTGGGTATCTGGCCAAGAACTTCAAGCTCTCCGAGTTTAGATGCACATGCGGGGGCAAAGGCTGCAACGGGTACAACGGGCTGACTGAGGCGCAAGCGGCGGCAGCCACGAAGCCTTTGGCTGAGCTGCTGCAGAAAGGGCGCGACGAGATCAACAGGCGCTACCCGCTCGCCAATGGCAAAGAGCGGGCTGTCAATATCATCAGCGGCTACCGCTGCAAGCTCTCGAACAAAGAAGCGGGCAGCGACGGCAGCTCAAGGCACCTGCAAGGCATCGCCGCCGATGTCAGCGTGTCCGGGCTCTCCACAGGACCTCTATGGGACGAGCTGAACCCCAACGGCGGCGTGGGCTATGGCGGGAACAATTGCCCGCATGTCGACACCAGGGGGCACCGGTCGCGCTGGAAGTACTAAAATAAATTTGACGGGGGGTGGGCTGGATGGCGGAAGAGTCGAGGCGCGTCAACATGCACGCAGAGACGCTCAACGCAAACGCCAAGGAAATAGGGGCGCTGAGCGGCAAAGTAGACATCATACTGGCGCAGACAAAGAACATCGAAGAGCGGCAGATAGCCCTTAACGACAGCCTCGCCGCAAAAATCGAGAAGCTGGGCAAAGACCTCGCGATCTTCATCAAGGGCAGCGAAGAGAAGGAGAGGCGGATGGACGAGCGCATAGGCGCGCTTGAGAGCACGGCGGCCAAGCACGGCGAGCGCATCACGGCGCTTGAGCAAGCGCCAGCCAAGAAGCTTGCCAGCGCAAAAGACGACATCATAAAGCAGGTGGTCACCTATGCTGTGGCGATGCTCCTGGGCTGGCTGGCGTTCCAACTTGGCGTAAAGTAGAAAGAACCCCTGCCTATACTTGGCGGGGGCGTTTTTTAATTTAGGAGGCGGCATATGCCGACAAAAGGGGACATTTCCATAATCAACGAGCTGCGAAGCGATCCAAACAACTTAATCATCGACTTGCGATGGGCTTCGCTCTACAACTGCGCCCACATAGCCGGGACGGTCAACGTGCCGGCGGATGAGCTGCTCTGGCGGATTGGAGCCTTGGCGCATGGCCTTGGCGCGCCGATCTACCTTTTTTGCATGGCAGGCATGAAAAGCGCGCCCGCATGCGAGGAGCTGGAGGAGGCGGGATACACGACTGTGTGCGACCTCGGCTCCATCAGCGGCTGGAAGGGCGGGTATGAGACGCCTTTCGGGTTCCAGCCAAATAATGAGGATTAAAGCCAGTCACAATAAGCCGCCAACTATGACATGCGCGACTTATTTTTCTTTTCTGCATAAATGCCAAAGTCTGTAAATAGTTTTTATCATTACTTTTTATCATTATTTTTATATAATAGTATATAATAGCAGTGTAAATGCCGGAGGAAATGAAGGAAGCAAAGACTGGCAGGAACAAAAAGCCAGGTGCTTTGAACACCTGGCAAGAGCAAGCCTTCGGGCATGCAACTGGACCCCTTTAAATTATTTCTCTAATTTTGTGGTCTCAGAAGTAAAGCCGGTTCACTGCAGACGACTCGGCTTTATTTTATTGCCAGCTCAAACAGCTTTAAGAGCAAAGTAGCAAAAGAAACAAATAGCATCACTTTTTCATACTTTGTCATAAGCTTTCACCCCCCTTTCTCGGGGATCCAGCCACAAGAAAATACCTTAGAACTTGCTGGATATATTATACACGCCAAAATATGCCCAGCAAAGACAAAAAGCCCCCTGCTCCACATAGGAGAGGGGCTTATTTATCAATGCGGCATAATGGCTGCTATGGTATAATAAACCCAACAGGACCCCGCACACCTCTGGCTGGCTTCGCCGGCAAAGTGTCCCATGCGGGGACGATTGTTTTAAGGTTGCGCTTTGCGGGAAAAACAACAAAAAAATCCACCAGCTAAAAAGCCTCCCAAAACGGGGGCTTTTTAAAATTTGACGGTCAAAAATCGGTCAAATTGCGTTTCTAGTCTTGCCATTCGTACATAGGTGGCTCTGAAACTGCCTATTTAAAGCCATAAAAAAAATGACTCACCAGGGACTCGAACCCTGGACACCCTGATTAAGAGTCAGGTGCTCTGCCAGCTGAGCTAGTGAGTCATTACAATTTTATATATTACTATCGGCTCAAACAAAATGCAAGTCATTTTTTCAATAAATGAGCATCATTTAGACCAAGAGAATAGAAGGTGAATTGCTAAAAAATTAATGATAGGCAAAAATAAAATCTGGAGATGCCTAAGAGGATGTTTAGTATCTCCTCAGAAGAATTGAAATGAATGACAATACAAACATTTGGCAAAATGTGCTCAAGCGCCTTTCGCAAACCTTCCACAGCCTCCGGCAATTATCAGCCCATCCGAATGATCTTTCAACAATCCATCTTTTGGGAAGGACAATG
>WRIE01000102.1 GCA_009782875.1 Eubacteriaceae bacterium
TCACCTCTTCGATTTAGTATTACTAAATCGGCTGAAAACAATTCATCTTGCAAGTTGACCTAAAGGTTTCGCCTGGAAGGCGAGGGTTTTAGACCCATTATACAGACAATAATTTGGAAACAAAACAATAAAATCTATCCCCTCTTGTGGCTAATGTGGTTGGATACTACAAATATCATAGGGGGATAGATCATGGATGGCTATATTATTCCAGTATTTTTTGACATCGACAATTTTTGCAATGAATTTGAGGCATGGATTGCTTCCTGCGAAGAAACTCCAATGCCAAGCAACACCGGAAAACGGGCAGGTTCAAAATCGATTCCACCCAGCGAGGCCATGGCAATCGCAGTGATGTCCCGCCACCCGCGCTACCGCAAATTCAAGCGCTGCTGCCTGGATCCCGCCAAAGGCGGGTGGGCGCCATGCTTCAGGCGGCTCCCAAGCTACAACCGGTTCCTGGAGCTGGTGAAATAGGCTGCCATGCCGTTGTACATATCCGTTGCGACTTCAACATTGGCTGAATGCGCCGGAACCAGCTTTACCGGATCGGCAACTATTGGCGTCTGCGGCATCCACAGCGAAAAACAGGAAAAAGTTTTAAAAGCCCCGCCGCCGAGGGCAAAGGCGCCAAGGGGTGGTTCTATGGGCCCAGCTGCATCTGGCACGGTGAAACCACCAATTTTGCGCTGGCTCCAAGAAATGTGGATAGCCGCAACGAAAAAGTGGTTGACAAGCTGGCTAAAGGCTTGTTTGGAAAGCTCATCGGGGACAGGGGCAATATCTAAAAAAAACTTGTGGAGGCGCTTCTTGGCGAAGGGATCGAGTTGTCGGCTAATTTCAAAAAATATGAAAAAGCTGCCAGCGAAGCTTGTCGACGCGATACTGCTGCGGAAACGCGCTATAATTGAAAATGTGAATGATTTCCTAAAAATACATGCCAAAGGCCGCCTATAAATTTCATGGTCAACTTGTTGCTAGGTTTAGCTGCTTATTCGTATATTGACAAGAAGCCTTCTATGAACGCAAACTTCCCAGCCATTGTTAAGTTGTAAATTTCTTCGAGCTCACGTTAAGCACCCTGCATCAAGGCATAACTGGAAAGCCTCAAAAATAAGGCAAACCCTCGAAGAAAGCGAAAACCTTCAAAGGAGCTCAATAATGCAAGAAGACTGCTTTCCAGACAGATAAATGAATCTGGCTGCATCAAGGCAAACACAGAAGGTTCCCCCAGGTTTGCGTCGTGGCGCTTCCATGCTTGGGCTTAATCCATCCAAGGAGGATTTTGTTCTTGCTATTTAGTGCAAGAGGCGATAATATTGTTTTAACTATACGGACGGGAGACACCTAACATACATGGCAGATAAGAAAGCAAGACCTTTTGAAACTTTAGCAATCAAGTGCTTGCCCAAGAAAAACAATACGATCTTCAAGCTGGATGACACTAACCAAGAGTGGTTCCACCCTTTGGATGACGCAATTTGTTGGAATGAGCTTTGGATATATGGTGTGCCTGACTCATGGCGGGATAACAGGGACAAAATTAGCGAAATCGACTACTTGGATGCTACTTTGATTGGCAAAATCACAGGATGCCACATCATCAACTATGTGCTAATGGAATTCAATTTCGATTTAAAGAACATAAACTTCAACGGGGACATTGGCCTTGAAGTGTTGTGCAATTATTTAGAGGGGAACGAGAATACTGATATCGACGACTCATTCGACAACTATTATTATTTAAAGGAATTCCATATTGAAAAGAAATTCGAAGGCATGGGCTATGAAGTGGAAATACTAGAGCAACTGCCATTGATCATCATGAGAGAGCTTTGCGCATATCCAGAGTTGGCTATTTGCTATTTTGCCATGGAGCAAAAAGAGCTTGAAAGAATGCTTTCTAGCCCTAAACGCAAGACCAAGTCGAAAACATACCAAAACAAACCACTTTACAAATCTTTTGAATCTGCTGGCTTTACAGAAGCCGGAAGCTCAGGATGGCTATATACCGTTAATGAATTGAACTCAGACATTGATGAAGAACTCAGCACATTATATACAGAGGTGCAAGAACAACTGTACAACGACCTCTTTAAAACCCTTTTTAGCGCTGACGATGAAGGCACTGAGGATGAAGATGACGATGATTGGGATTTATACTTTTAGATAAAAGATTTGGAAAGGGATTTTACACAAAGCCCTTTTCCCGCTTTGAATTTGCATAAATGGAATTGTCTCTGGTCTTTAGCGCTTTTAAAAAAGGTGCTAATTTATTTGTAGTTTTACAGCTAAAAAGCTTGATTACAAGTGGACCCATAGCCAGATAATAAATCTCGCCTCCCTGTTTATGTCGCAGCCAATATAAATATTGCAGGGAGGCTTGATTAATTCAAGTCGTTAATTTCAAGAGGTGTAGCCTATGTCTTTGTCACAACACTTGGCTAGACATTCATGAAAGAAGCACATAAGGCTTCGATTCGTTGCTGGCGCGCTTCGCCTTCCAGATCCGGAAAAAACTCTGTCACATATCTTTCAACAAGCTTGTAAATATCTCTTTCTCTCACAAATCTGCCTCCTTAATAAACTCCGTATTCCAAAATGAATTTGTTGAGACTGCGGATGACTTCAGCATCGGCATCGCCAGGTGCAAGCAAGCCATTTCTCATGCCGTAAATGTACCCTCCGCCGGGAGCTGCTTTGTCAATGGTTTTCTTAGCTTCTTCTTTGCACTTTTCGATATCCCCTGACCTTAAGGTGTTGCTATGGATACCAGCGTAAACAGTGTATCGGTTAGCAAATCGTTTTTTGAACAATTCGACCTCATCGCTTTCTAGGATGCAAATCATGCTCTTTGCTGGTAGGTCATCGAAAAAGTCATAGTGTTGCTCCCATGGACCTTCGAAGTGGGAGAGGAATTTCGACCCTGCATTATAAACGCCTTCCACTGATTTTCTGAAGTATGGCCAGTAGAAAGTCCCAAACAAATCGGCTGTGAGGAATTTTGCCAGATGGTGGTTGTCAGTGATCCATGGGAATTCTGGCAATGGACCTTTTGGAATATTACGCTCTGCATAGGGGTACATTGCTTCAACTGCTGCCAGCAATTTTTCAGGCCGGCGGCGCAAGTCAGTCATTGTGTTTTTAAATCCTCGCACAAAGTCAAAGAACTGGTCGATTGGATGCGAGATATTGCCTCCGGAAATGATAGGTATCCCAAGTTTCTCTTCTATTTCTTTAGCAACATAACTCTTGGATCTCACTTCAGCAGGTTTCTGGAAAAGAGCCGACATGGATTGGTAAACTTGCTCTTCGTCTTCCACTTGGAATGCTCCGATTTTCCTGACTGCAATTTTGTTGGCAATGAACTTGAATGGATCGGCGATAAATTCATCATACTCATCAGCTTCCATGCTTGATTTTTCAGAATGCTGCAGAGTGATAGCGTTTGGCGAGATAAAGTTCTGGAAGCTTCCGAGCTCATTGTGGAACTTTACCATATGGTTGAAACCGCCTGCGCTCCGTGTGCCATCATAATAAAATCCCTCATGGGAGTTCATAAACACTTTGGCCTCAAGATCATAATTCTCAAATAGGTCCGCATAAGTATAGCCGGCATATGAAATTGCCCAAACATTGGTTGAATTCATGATCGGCACTCGATCCGGCTCATTCAGGTTTGATGTGGTAATAAAGCGTTTTACACGTTCATCATACACTTTTTTGACTTCTTCAGTCATAGTCCCTCCTTGCGTTGGCATTTCTTGTTTGCCAACTAATAAGCTATTATTCTTACACAAACTTTGATTTTAATTATAACATAAAAAAATTCATCCTTCGTTGCGGCTCAATTGGTTTTTTTGTGGTTTAGGCAATCCTCTATCCACCTAAAACGAGTTTGGCTTTTATATCCCACTTTGAGCGCAGCTAGGAGGCAACGTAGATTGATGGAAGACATTGTACTGCCGGGGAATGAAGATGCAGCAAACAAGCGCCTAAAAAATCGGCTGGCCTTTCAAGGTGTTTGGACCATCATTTTAGTTGCACTTCATTTTACAATCAACCAAAAGGAAATTTCCCAACTTCCAAGACTTAATTCTACATCATTTGCCGTCCCAGACTATACGCCACCCGGTTTTCCACTGTGGCGCTTGCTTTGGGAATTTACTCGCGCAAAAAACCTAAGCTCCAAACAGGTTTACCATCGATGGGTTCCATTCGGAAGACTACAGCGAATACACTTACGATGACTATACAGGGATGCACCTTGACATCAGCAGCCAGCTAGTCATTTGCTACCGCCACGGCTCCAAGCCAGCAGAAGCCATGCGAGCCAACAACGAGAAGTCGTAGTCAAGGCTGTTGAGTAGCAGCGGGAAATCCCTTGTGGATTATGTCGCAATATCTGAGGTGGAACACAGCTACACAGAATTGCTGGCAGCCTACGGACACCTCAACAAGACATCGGCTGGATACAAAAACACAAGGGAGTTTTAGGTCGACGAGGAAAGCAATAAGGTTGTCGTTGGGTTTTTTGACGACGCCAAGGGGCTGGGCAGACGAAAAAAGAGCTGCTGTCGGTGCTGGGCGAAGGCATGCTTTCGTTTGTCAAAAGCGACCCGCAGGACGAAATCATAAAAGCTTACACACTCAAGTTTCGCAGTTCAATAATTGAGCTGAAACCGCAATCCATCAGGCAAACCATCAAAAAATCTACCGATGATTTCGTCTAAATATGTGTTATTGTAGGGCAGTTGTTTTCTTAGGAAATCTTCCAAGTATCTCATCAGCCCGCTAAGAACCTCTTGGAATGCCGTGTCCCTTGCCTCATCACAAAATAGTATAAACAATCCGCCTATCGTCCTAGGGTCGCTAGAGTCCCTTTGCGCTTCTGCAAGCATCATATAGCGCAGGAAAACTATCGCTGCGCAAGCCGCCAAAGAATCAAAAGGCCTGCATGAAAACTCTTTTGCCAAGCCAAGGCAGCTCTTTGCCACTTTAAAAAAACTTCTATGCCCCGCCTTCTGCCGTAGAGGCGCACGATTTCCCCGCTCTCCAAATGAGCGCCAGTGGAT
>WRIE01000103.1 GCA_009782875.1 Eubacteriaceae bacterium
ACATGAAAGGCGGCCCAATTGTATAACTTTTTGACTCCCACCCGCATAGCGGGTGGTTTTTTGTTGATGGCATTTGACACTTCGCATCGATTCGATGCAAAGTGCCCCATGCCATCAACAGGCTAAAGCCTAGGGCAGAAAAATAAAAAAACAGCCCGCAGATATGCTGCAGGGCTGTTTTTTATAGTGCTTGGATTCCGGCAGCTGCCATGTGGGTCTTTATATTCTCATACAGCTGCCTCCTGGCTCTTTCCACACTTGAGTTTGGAACCCACAGCCTGACTGTGTAGGTGCACGATATGCCGTTTATGCCGGCTAGCCCAACTTCAGGAACAGTTTCGGGTTGTATGCAAGTGCTTGCCTGCCCTGCTTTTTTTAAGCACTCGTACACAGCCTTGTGGTCTTCCCTGGATGGGGCGCGCACCTCAACTTCAATCCTGCGGACTGGGTGGAAGGAGTAATTTGTGATCTTTCCTGACATGATGTCCTTATTAGGTATCAAAATGAGCTTTCTATCTATTGTGTTTAGCTTGGTGTAAATCAAGCCAACCTCCGAAACCGTGCCAGAGGTCGAGGCTGCCTCGATAAATTGGCCTACATCGAATGGTTTCAAGGCGATCAACATCAATCCTGCGACTAGGTTGGAAAATGCGCTTTGTATTGACAGCGACATAGCAAGGCCGAACATGGAAAAAACTGCGATTATCGAGCTTACAGCCATGCCCAGATAGTCTGCGATGGATATTAGCGTCACTGCCCAACACACGGCAGACAAAGCTGACATTAGGAATTTTGTCACTGTGTTGTTGTACTTCTTGTTTGCCAGCAAGTTCTTTGTCGCTCTTTTTAAAAGCTTGGTGATAATAACACACACGAGCAGCTGGAAAAGCGCCACAACCACTGTGTTGACTGTGAGCGAATCTATGAGCTTGGCTAGCGCATTTTGAATGGAATTCATGCCAGCTTACTTGACAACCTCCAAGTAGCGGGCAATTCCTTCTTTAAGTATATTCATGGCTGTGCGAAGGTCATCGCAGCTTAAGCCGCAGTAACTTATCCTGACTTCAGACGCCCCGTCTTGGGGATTCACGTAGCTTTCGCCGACAGGGCAAAGCATAATAGTTTTTCCATCTACATCAAATTCTTCCAACAGCCACACAGTAAAATCGTCTGCGTTTATTCCAGGCAGTTTGACTATGAAGTAAAACGCCCCGTCAGGGGTCCTAAAGTCAAGGCCCGGAATTGTGGAGATCACTTCAGCACAAACATCTCTGCGGCTTTTGTATTCAACTAAAGCTTCTTGGATGAAAGAATCATCGACATTAAACAGGGCGGTAGCGCCAACCTGCTCAATATAAGGGGAGCTAAGCCTTGATTGGCACATCTTAAGGCACTGGGACATAAATTCCTTGTTTGTCGAGGCGACGCAGCCAATCCTTACGCCGCATCCGCTGAAACGTTTTGAGACGCTGTCGCAAAGTATGACATTGTCAGAAAACTCAGTGTATGAAGCGAAAGAGATAAACTCGACATCCCCATAGACAAACTCGCGGTAAACCTCATCAGCAATTATGTACAGGTTGTATTGTTTGGCAACTTCCACCACTGCATCCATTTCATCTTTTGTCAAGACGACGCCCGTGGGGTTGTTGGGGTTGGTGACGAGAATAGCTTTTGTCTTGGAGTTTATAGCCTTGGCGATCTGCTCTGCGCCTGGCATGCGGAAGTTGTCTTCCCTTTTTGTCATGACAGGGTTCAAGTCAACCCCCGCCATCTTTGCCAAGCTGCCGTAATTGGGGTAGAAAGGCTCAAAGACAATAATGTTGTCGCCGTGGTCGGCAAGAGTGAGTATAGTGAATAAAAGAGCTTCGCTTCCCCCGGTTGTCACAAGGATGTCAGGCACCTCATATGCCAAGCCTACTTTTTTATAGAAGTTCGAGAACGCTTGGCGCAACTCTGGCAAGCCTTCAGACACTGTATAGGCAATTGTCCGCCTGTCTGTAGAGGCGTCTTTAATAGCATCAAAAAACTCCCCTGGAGTCAATATGTCCGGCTGCCCGATGTTGAGCGGCAAAACAATCTTTCCATTTGCCCTCACTTTATCGCTTAGGGGATTATAACGCCTAATCGGTGAATGATACATTGATTCTGCTCTTTTTGAAAACATTCATAGCCTCCTGGTGCGGTTTTGCCCAAACCGCGTATTTTAATTATTTTACCACATTTTGTTGGATAAATTTAAATAAAGAGGGCATTTGCCCTGCCCTCTTGCACACCTGTTGGCCTTTTTTAGCTTTCCATCCATGCAATTGGCGCCAATCCAATCTGGGCCGACAACACTTCTAAAGCCTTCTGGAGTTGGAGATCCTGGCTATGTGGTATAGCCTCCACCGGCAAGTTAGCAAATTGGGGATCTTGCTCGACAATATAATCAGGTGTGGTGCCCTCTCCATGTATCTTCTTGTTAGAGGGCAAGAAGTACTCCATATATGTCAGCTTGTACATCGAGCCGTCAGCCAGCGGCTTGATATACTGGATAATGCCTTTACCATAAGTTTGGGTGCCAACGATTTTTGCCCTGCCGTTGTCTTGCAGCGTCCCTGCCACAATCTCGCTGGCAGAGGCTGTAAGCTCGTCAACAAGGACTACGATTGGTATCTCGTTTACCGGCGAATGCGAGTATGTGAACTTCTTCTCGCCTGCTTTGTCTACTGTGTGCATTATTTCTGTATCGCCCAACAATTCATCGCTGATAAGCACAGCATCGGAGACATTTCCTCCAGAATTCTGACGCAAGTCAAAAATAATGCCCTTCACCCCTTCATACTCCAATTTTTCGAGGGCTGCCACAAATTCCTTGCCCGAGTCTTTGCCAAACTCCAGCAGATGGATATAGCCTATTGTGCTAGTGAGCTTTTCGCTTTCAACAAATGACCTTCCAATTACATCCCTTACACATTCAAAGACCATTATCGAGCCTTGCCGCAGGGCAGTGACCTGAACGCTGCTGCCTTTCTCCCCTCTGATCATGGTTGTGACTTCGGTGGTTGTCAGGTTAGTTATATCTAATCCGTCAACACCAACCAGCACATCCCCGATCAGCATCCCTGCCCGGGACGCCGGGGAATCGGCAAAGACTTTGATAACCATTTTTTGCCCTGTGTCGTCAAATATCCTGATTCCTATCCCTTCAAAATCAGCGCTTTGAGAGTTGTAGAGCTCATACTCGGCCTTTGTTATATACTCCGAGTACCTGTCATTTGTGCCCTTTACAAGGCCTTTCGTGGCAGATATCCACAACTCTTCCTCGCTATAGTCAAACAGGAAATCGTCTCGAATCTCATCTCTCAAGAATATCATCTTGTTGATATACTCAATGGCAAGTTTGTCGTTGCTCGATAGGTTCCCTAATGGCGGCGCGCTAATTACATTGCGCGCAATATAGTATGTAGCCATATTGCTTAAGACAAAAACTATGGCGATGCTGATTACACTGTAAGCGCTAGGGCGCTTTTGCTTGCCCCCATTGTAAAATTCCAAATGAAAGTTCCCCCCAACTGGACATGTTATTTCTCATTATACAATATTGCTTTGTCGTAAGAGGCGATTTATTACTGAAAGGCTAGTTGATAGCATGCCTTTATTTCCCATATTTTAACTGGAGGCAGTTTTAGCATCATTGGCCTTGAATAATATCCAGTCTGCTAAAAAATCAATATTGGTTGATAATTACACGCCAAACACTATTATGGAGAAAATAATTCGAGATCCAAAAAACAGAAGACGCTCGCTGCAAATATGTTGCCCTTAATTGCAACTAAACATCCTATGCCCGGCAATCCCGCTTCAAATACATGAGCAAAAGGGAATTCCAGCATATGCTTCTCCAAATCCGGCTACAGTGTTGCCTGAATAAACATCCCTGGAGAGGCATTTGGCTGGCGCAGGAAAACAGCGCAGTACAAAAACAGGTTGTTTGAGGCTCCCCTGCTGGCTATGGTTGGGTGTTTGCCGGTTTTGAAATAAGAGGCGGGCAAATTGCAATAAAGACAGCCAAACAACTTTGCACACGAGAGCTCAGTTGGAAGGCTTTTGGGGCACCCACAGCTTTTGGTGCCTCTGATATTTTTCTAACGTCCCCTGCCACTTTGTTTAAGAGCATTAAAAAACCATAATCCGCTTGCTGCGCTCGATTAGCAACTCGGCACCGTTTTTGCGAGCCTCTGCCAACGCTTCATAATTTTCTTCGCCTATTTTTTTGCACGAACTTCATGATGCCCCACAAGCATCCCACCTCCGCCCAAGGAGGGAGCCAGACAGCCCTAAACAACCGATTTTCCCGATTAGTGTAACTATGTTCATAATGAAATACCAAAATGTTCCACAATATCCCTTTGGGTGGGGCCTGTCTCGGTGATAATATTGCTGCGCCTATCTGTGGCGCTCACTTCAGAGACAGTCTCCATTGCCTCCATGGTCTCCCTGGCT
>WRIE01000104.1 GCA_009782875.1 Eubacteriaceae bacterium
TCCTTCGCGTAAAACATATAGTATTGCGCAAAAAATATCATACAGGCCATATGTGTATGGCCGTGTTGCTTTGGCGGCTGACTCTAAAAAGGGCTTGATAATCTCGAATTGGTCTCTAGTTATATCGCTTGGATATTTATTGCTCATATAATGGTAAACAGCCTTTTTAGCGTTATTATACCATTTATCGAAATTTATGGACATATTTTAACAGCCTCTTATGAAGTGATGCAAGTATATTGAATTTTTAATCCAATAAATTCAAGAATGAAATGGAGGCCATCTCTTTTTTCTTGCCTAATCTATTCCGAGCGCAGAGCTTCCACTGGGGCAGCAGACGCTGCTGCGTTTGCCGGGAACAACCCAGAAAGCAGTGTAAGGAACATGCTTATTCCCACTAGCATAAACGGCACCCTGGCAGGCATTACAACCAAATGGACTATATCTAATTTAGCGAAAATTATTTTGTTTGCGATAAACACAATCAGGGTTGTGATCAGCACGCCGATCAAACCTGCCACAAATCCGATGATCATCGTCTCTGCATTGAAAACAAGGCGTATATTGCCTTTGCTTGCGCCCATGGCTCGCAGTATGCCAATCTCTTTTCTGCGTTCCATTACCGAAATGAATGTGATGACGCCGATCATGATAGATGACACGATCAAAGAAATGGCTACAAAAGCGATTAGGGCATAACTGACCATATCGACTATGTCGGTGACTGAATTCATTAATAGCCCAACAAAGTCCGTGAAATACACAACCTTATCTTCCTCGTTTGCTGCCTTCATCCTCTCATTATACTGGTCCAAAACAGTTAGGATTTCTTGCTTGGCGTTAAAATTGTTGGGATAGATGTAAATAGATGAGGGCTCATCCAAGTTTCCATATCCAAACGCCGACAGATTGCGCTCATAGGAAGTTCGCCTTGGATACATCATAGATGTCATAAGTTCAAGAATTTCCTCTTCGCCCATATCCATCTTGAATGCATCTGTCAATGCAGCTACATCAATGCCAATCCCTTTCATGTCGCCAAAAGACCCAAAAGCCCCAGAGAGGGCGTCTTGCAAACCTGACATTATCCCTGAAGTCAGTGGCTCCATGATAGCTTGCATGAGGTTTTCAATCGCGCCAGAAAACTGCTCCATCAACACTTCCATAACCTTTGGCAATATTGCCCCTAAAGTATCAGACACTTGCTCGTCAAGAGGTTTTGCCCTGGCAATTTGCTGAAGCTGGCGCCTTATCATGCGTTGGACTTGCCTTGATTGCAAGAACTCTGGCAGATTGTCCATTAGTTGCTGCGGGTCAACAATGCCCTGCCCTTGCACCTGGTTTGTCAAAAACTCATTCAGCACACTGTAGATGATCCCTCGTATATCATCTGCCGATACTTGGACAACTGCCGCCAAATCATTGATCATTTGGCCAACATCGATACCTGAAAGGTCAAAACTCGACAAATCAATGTTTGACAAATCAAAGCTTGAAAGGTCAAAGCTGTCCATTGTGAGGTTCATGGTGCTGAAATCCAAATTGCCTAAGTTCATCAAAGCTGAAAGGTCGAAATCGAATGCTTTCCTAAAAGCGTTCTCATCAATAGAAATTATTTTAGAGAAATCAAAGCCGTTTTCCGGATTCTCTTCCTCATCTTCAAAAGTGCGCCCAGAGATCACATTCACATCTGGGTTGGCTAGTTGTTGCTTGGTTATATTGGTCTTTGCGGATTCCTGCATAAGATAAACAGTCAACTCCGGCATATAGTTTATACCAGTTGACAGGGATTGGTTTGTCACATCTGTATCTAGCGGCTTAACAATACCGACAATCTTGAGGGTTGATGCATTATTGACTGCTTCCGCCATGAATACGCTGTCTCCGGACTTGTCCACCCATATCTCATACACATTGTCATACTGGTACAAATTTGCTTGGTTGACAACTTTGAACTCCACTGACATTAGCTCATTGTAGGTATACCATCTGCGGGTGCTGTCAATTACAATCGTAGCCTCATTTTGGTTAATAAACGAGTCTGCCATTTCTTGGAGCTCTTTCCTGTCTCGAAGCCCCATTCCATATGAAACCATATCAGTCATTCTGCCAAATTGATTCAATACAAGGACAGTTTCATCATAGCGTTGAGGCCATTTGCCTGTGATGATTTCGTATTGCTCCTCAAACAATGACAGATCCCCAGGCATTTCCGAAAAGACATTCATCGCACCCCCCCCTCCCATTAATGACAGCATTGGGAAGTTGCCTCCGCCCATGCCATAAGAGCTCAAAACTGAATCCGGGCTGACTTGCTTTACCCCGTCAGTGGTGTCTGAAAGAAAAATCTGGGGGGTTAGACTATACTTGTACTGGATTGATTTTACAAGCTGATCCAAGCTTTCTTGATTCTTGTCAAAGTAGGATTTAAGGGATTTCAAGTCGTTCAAATTCTGCAAGTTGAATACTGACTCAACGATTCGCACCTCCCTTACCGAATCCGGCTGGGGAGGAGGCGTGGGAATTGCTGAATTAGCTGACGTGTCGTCCATTATCGATGACAAGTCATATCCAGAGCTCATAATAGTGAGTGGATACAAACTCATTGTGTCTTCCTCCACGCTCCTGATATAGGCATTGATCCCATTGGCTAAAGCCAAAATTGCGGCTATGCCGATTATTCCTATTGAGCCGGCAAAAGCGGTGATCAAAGTCCGCCCTTTTTTGGTCATCAAATTTGAAAATGAAAGATTGATTGCTGTAAAAAACGACATGCTGGCTCTTTTAGGCTCTCTAGCCATTTTTGGCACATCTTGGGAGGGATCAAAATGGTTTGTGTCCCCTACCACCTTGCCGTCCCGAAGTGTCACAATCCGGTTTGCATACTCATTTGCAAGCTCGTGGTTATGTGTCACCATTATTACAAGCCGCTCATTGGCAATCTCGGAGAGCAGTTCCATGACTTGCTTGCTCGTTTGGGTATCAAGTGCTCCCGTTGGCTCATCTGCCAGCAGGATTTCCGGCTCATTAATTATTGCCCGAGCAATAGCGACACGCTGCATTTGGCCGCCGCTTAATTGGCTCGGCTTTTTATATATATGGTCCTCAAGCCCGACTCTCTCCAATGCCCTTTTGGCGCGTTCCCGCCTTTCAGCTTTTGAGACTCCACTCAAGGTTAAGGCAAGCTCCACATTGGCGACCACTGACTGATGGGGAATCAGGTTGTAGCTTTGAAATACAAAACCGATGCGGTTATTGCGATATGTGTCCCAGTCACGGGCAGAGAAGTCTTTGGTTGAGATGCTGTCAATCTCTAAATCACCAGCATCATAATGGTCGAGGCCTCCAATTATGTTGAGCATTGTTGTTTTGCCTGACCCAGACGGCCCTAGCACTGCTGCGAATTCATTGTCTCGAAAAGCAATAGTGACGCCATCCAGAGCTGTCTGGGTAAAATCACCAGTGGTATAGGATTTCACGATCTCTTTCAGCTGCAGCATTATTCCTCTTGTCCTTCCTTGGTTCTCGCCTAAGGTTAAATTATGGAGCATGCGTCAATTATATACAGGCTTTCAAAGCAACGTTAAATGGCTTGCTGAAAGCCTGTATTTTTGGATTGGCTATTACAATGTCACAATTAAGGCCGGAGGCGTTTCAATTTTTCAAATTTATTTTAGCATACCCAGTCGCTGACGCTGGCTTCAAATTCGATTAAATTTTGAGGATACTCCGACAATTTTGACAGCATTTGATAAAAACCATAATACAATCTCTGCCTTCTAGCAATTCGAATAGCGAAAAAATAACGTCATTAGCACTGGTAACAATGAAATGTTGAAAAATGCGAATTTTAGATTTTAGTACGAATTGTATTGAATTTGAAAAGAAACTTAAACTCTTGTTTTGTATCGGTTGAAAATGGTGGAATTGCTAAAACTCCCCTAAGCGGCGGTCCCGCCATTGTCAATCTGCGGTATTTCAATTAAAGAATGTAATTTTATCCAGTTGTGATGGGATAACCATAATTCTTGATTAACCGCCTAGAAAAAAAGTTTGTGTAAAAGAATTTCACTTTGATAAAATCCCCTTCAAACTGATTGTTCCATATCGCCACCACCCGTAAAACGGGTGGTTCGGGGAGCGCCCTATAAGGGCGTGCTGCCGGCTGCCCCTCAAGGGGCTGCCGGAGTCTCCCTTAGAACTTGCTTTGCCAAAGGCTATCTAGACTCCGGCGAATTGCCTTTGACACGTCTCCGCCCCTGAAGGGGCATTAGTATTGCTAGCTACCCCTTGAAGGGGTCCTCATACTCTTTCACACTCAGTTTGTCGAGTGCAATGCCGTGCTTCTCTTGCTCTTGGATATATTTCCTTACTGTTGCATCATTCAAGCCTACAGTGCTGACATAGTAGCCT
>WRIE01000105.1 GCA_009782875.1 Eubacteriaceae bacterium
GAAAGTGGAAATAATACTAGACTTGGCATTTAAAAACCGAAAAACCCTCCGATATCGAGAATTCTATAACGTAAATTAGGGATTCGTAGCACCATTGTGCAAGTAAGGATTTTATTGGAAAAGCTATTTTGCAGCAAGCTCCAAAGCTTTCTTTATCGCAGCTTTGTAGCAATCAGGTATGAGGTTTGCTGACAGTGCAGATCCGATGACCCTGCCCAGGAACACGCCTTTCATTGACATGAAAAATGCAGAGTATATGCTGCAAAACTCTTCTTCATTATCTTCATTGATGTCGCCCATGGCTTGCGGGGTGTAGGCAGCGCCAAGCTCCCTTTTATCATCGTCGGGGCTCTCGTAGGTTTGCGCAGTATAGGTTGCAGCCCCGGCTTTCCTGAAATGTTTGTTCAATAGCGAAACGTCCAACACCCGCTTTGAGTAATTTGCGTCCAGCTCATATGCGATTTGCTTGGCAACATCCTTTCTTCCACTCCTATACAAATTGGCGACAACCTCTATCTCAAAACAAGACTCGACAGTGTAAAACTCGCCCCTAGCTGGTTTGTGGAAAGGCCTGGTATCCCCGTCGTAGATAGCGACGCTGGGCACAGAGAATAAACCGAGCAACTGCCTGAGGGGCCGGATCGACCCTTCCCCCCGGGCGTTTATCACACATATGCCAAAATCGTCTAGCACATAACCCATTTTCTCGGCGAAAGAAGATATGCACCCATATTCGCTCTCACCTTCCACCAACAGGGCGCAGCGCGCATAAAATGCCTCTTTGATCTCCGGAAAACGCATAGCCATATGCTTTTCATTGGAAGGCGAAAACTTTGGCACAAGCTTTGACCCGCCGATGACAGCGGTCCTGTTGCCATAACGGTAAAAACGCACAAGGTTTTTATAGTTGCCGATCAACGGGTCAGTAGAGTGGGTCACTACTACGAGCTGCCCATCGAGCCTGTCAACATTAAAACACAGCCTCAACAGCTCGGAGAAGTGGTTCTCTTCCCCCCGCAGTATTCTTTTGCAATAACTAATTAATGAGCGTTGGAGGTATGGGTGCAAATGCGCCTCAGGCTCATCAATCAACAACGTCACAGGCAGTGCCTTTTTGCCTTTGCTGTCGATAAAAACCCGGTCTTTGAAGGGGTTGTTTTCTGATAGGTCCAATAGCTGGCTTAAAATGCCGATAGGCGCGGTGGGGATTTGCATTCTTCCGTTTCTCGTTTTTCGTGTGTCTAGGAGTTGGCTGGAAACACTTAACAGCCCAGCCAAGGTGTCCACATGTTCTTTTGGGGCAGCGACAGAATAACCTCTAAAAGCAGGGATTTGGGAAAAGCGCCCATTGACGTAGCCAACCAAGCCTGACAGTTGCCCCGCGCTGCTGCTGCCAGCCGCTTTGTTGCCCGATAGGTATTTCTTGATAAAACTTTTAAGCATCAACTGTGAAACAGCTTCCATATCAAGATCAGCCCCAGAGCCCCTGCCTTGGGCAAAAGATGTGTCATACCTGACTAAGTTCAACTTCGCTTGGCTTTGCTCCAAGCATTGGAGGTTTATGACAGGGCTGATATCCCCTAAAGATTGGCGGCAAGTCATCTTGGGCGCGGTTTGCCCTTCGCTTACCCCACTGGGTGGCGCAAATTCGATTTCAATTACTATAGGCATTTTCGTGTGGGCATAGTCTTCTTTTGTAAAACTTGCCCCTGAAAATACTATGTCAAGCAAAGCCAGGAAGTTGCTCTTGCCGATATTATTCTCCCCAATGATATAGTTGCATTCCGGATCCAAGTCTACAACGATTCCGTGTATGTTTCTGAAGTTGGCTACTTTGACTTTGGTGATTCTCATTATGCATTCCTTCCAAATAGCTGGGTTGAATATTGAACGTAGTTTGGTTAGCCACCAGCATATAGCTAGATGGTTTCGTGTTTGCTGTCAAATGAGGACACTTTCCAGCAAGCCCTGAGCTTAATAATACTCCAAAAAATATACATTGGCAAACCAGCGCAATAGATTTGAAAGGCTGATTGGGGGATGCGGCAGCTAGAAGCGATACAGTGAAATATGTGGAATATATTTACTTTTCGCGCAATTTATAAACTTTTTGTGGTGTTTATTGTAGGTTCATGATACAATTTCAGCATAATAAATAGCATGTGGCTAAAAGGAGAAAAACAATGGAAAACAACGAAAAACACGTGCTTTACCCGGAATATAAAATATTCCTGGCTATATGCCTGCTCTTTGTCGTATCAGCATTCATTTTTAGCAGCCCATCAGAAATAGTCCAAGGTTTGGGCGAGATCTTCAAATCAAGAGGCCTCTTGCTCACAGACTATATGGTCGTAGGCGGCATTGGCGCTGCAATCATTAATTCCACAATTGTGGGGCTCTACTCTGTTCTTCTGCTCTACCTTGCCAAAGCCAAGCCAACAGGCGGTATGATAATGGCTCTTTGGATGGCCGTTGGCTGGACCTACTGGGGAGCCCATGTATTCAGCATTATGCCTCTAACCATTGGTTGCTGGCTTTATGCCAAGTTTAAGAAACGGCCTTTTTCAGATTTTTTGGTAATTGCCCTCTTGGGCGAAACAATCGCTCCTCTTGTCAGTGTCTTTTACGTCTCAAACCCGATTATGCTCCATATGGAAGCTAGCTGGCCTGTAGTTTTAAACGTAGTGATGGGCATCGGATTCGGAATTATCGCTGGGTTCCTGCTGCCGATTATCGCGGGGGCTGCCACACGTTTCCATGATGGCTATACACTCTACAATATGGGTGTCACTGGAGGTTTCATCGCGGTTTTTGCTGCCGGGTTGTTCAAAGCCTTCGGAATTGCGGTTCCCACTGAATCAATTGTGATGGCTGGCGAAAACTTTAGGCTCTCTATATACTTGTTTGTTATCTTCGCTTCATTAATCGGCACAGGCCTGTTCTTAGGCGCCAAAAATAAAACAAACCATGTAGAGAACCTAAAGGGGATAATTGCCCATCCAGGCCACGCCCCGAATGACTACTACACTATGTTTGGCCCGACAGCATACATAAATATGGGCTTGCTTGGATGCATTGGCACATTGGTTGTGCTAGCGATAAAAGCAGAGCTGGGTGGAGCGACATTCGCTTGCATTTTTTCAATGGTGGCATTTGGATGTTTTGGCAAGACCATCTACAATGTCTTGCCGGTTATGACAGGCGCAATATTATGCGCATTCCTGAATGGCACTCCATTTAATGCGACAGGGAATATATTGCCAATATTGTTCTGCTCCTGCCTTGCCCCCATAGCTGGCGAATATGGATGGTTTTGGGGAATTGTCACAGGTTTCTTCCATGTGTTGATAACACAGCATATCGGCTCGATCACGAACGGTTTCAACATTTACAATAACGGGTTTTGCTCTGGTTTTGTAGCCTTCTTCATTGTAGCAGTTGCTGCCGCTCTTAGACCGGAGAAAAAAGAGGCAAGCGCCTAGCAAAGAAATTAATGCTAAAAGCCGGGATCCAGATCCTGGCTTTTTTTTTTTGCGATGATTCCCTAAATAAAATGCCAACACGATATCCACAGTATTAAGAAGAACCGTGCAAAAGCATCGGAAATTCCAGCGGCTTTTATATTGTCGCTGATAAATCTGCCCAGGTGAACCGTATTGTATATAGTGGCAGAGATATCAGTACCATCCAAGACGAAACTGATATACTGGAATAAATAACGCACACTAACAATTACAGCTTTGGCTCTATCCCATAAACTGTCTGCTCCACGCTCAAAGACCAAGGAACAGACTGTTAGGTCCGCTAATGTAGTGTGCTGCTTCAAAAGGCGCATTAGGGTTTCAGTATCGCCCACGCGCCTTGTTCTTTTTTTGATCTGCCGATAGCACTCAACGGATAAAGTGCGCCAGCGCGTATGAACACTGAATTGCCGGCTTTTATGTAGAAGGGCAGACGGGAGCTTTTAGCCAGATTGGGATCGCCCCAGCTATCTTGGCATTCCACGGATATTTCTCCAGGCTACACTGAGGAAATCCTAAAACACTGGAGTTAATTATGTGAGCTCTGTGCAGCAAATCGCTTCTGTTGTTTTAGTAAAAACGGCTAGTGTACCATCAGCCCGGCTGGGAAGAAGGAAGAAAACTCTGGCAGGAGCCAAAGGGCAGCGCGCAACACGAGGAGCATAGAGCAAGAGGAGCACCCCGAATCTTATGTTCTAAGAGGCTGTTTAATATGTCCATAAATGTCGATAAATGGTATAATAACGCTAAAAAGGCTGTTTACCATTATATGAGAAATAAATATCCAAGCGACATAACTAGAGACC
>WRIE01000106.1 GCA_009782875.1 Eubacteriaceae bacterium
ATCGTAGAGAACCTGAAACAAGACAATTTCGGCATCGACGAGCTCTAAGGTGCTTTAGGCGGCTTCCAGCCGCAACACCTGAACCCACCGCCTTCCAGGCGGTGGTGGTTCAGTTGCATTAGAATTTTCAAATGATGTGTTTCATAACCTGCTGACATTGGGTTTCCTGCCCCTAACCATGGACATTTATCCATGAAACACCGTCCCCGTTATCCTCAAAAATATTGAATATGGGGTTGTGTTCGATCTGGAGCGGATCCCAAATCGGTCCTCTCCGATGCGCCTCGGGTAATCTCTTCCCAGATTGCGCGTTAAAATCCTTCGAAGCGTCGCCTTGGGGCTGCATGCCTATAAGCACAACGTCCGAATACTCGATTGCCCGCGATGCCTTGAACACATCATGACTATGGCTTGGCTGTCCTTTGTTAATATATATATATCATTGCGTGGTTCTCCATCAGTGGATCCAAAGCTGTCTCAATCTCTCAAGGGGCTTTTAGTGGATTTCCGACAAACAGGGTTCAAATATTTCCAAGAATAAACCTCTTGGAAATCAAACCATCCAGTTCGAAAATCAAAATACCATATTGTTCCATGAAAAAAAGCCTGTCTATCTCAGGGAGAATTGAACCACATTTGCTCTTAGGTTTCTTTTTGGTGCTGTAAATCAATCAACTATCCATTTTTCAATAACGCACTCATGGCGTTTTGAAGCCTTCTCATAATTGATCCCGACAAGGAGCGCCTCTTTGGCATCGCTTATGGCATCCATGTATTTGCGTTCTTTAATCTGCTCGATTGCCCCGTATGCGCTTTTGTCCCACTTAAGCTCAACCACAAGCGCAGGTTTGTTAGCGTGCCTTGTGCGGGGTATCATAACGATGTCTGCAAACCCCTTTCCTGATGCCAGCTCGCAGTGGATTTGGTAATAATCCCTAGCTGCGTAAAAAGCGAGCCCGACTACATAGCTCAATGCATCCTCGTCGTTGTATTGCAAAATCGACACTAGCTCCTGGTGGGCTTTCTCTATCCCATCAGCAACTGCTTGGGAATCGCCCCTCCATACAGACTCTATCAATTCGGCAGAGCGTTTGATGGAGCCCGCAGATTTGCCCCATGGGATATTTTTGATTGTTTGGATGAATTCCATACTGACTTCCTTGTTTGGTATCGCAACCGAGCTGTTAGAGCTATCAAATGTCAAATACCCCAAGTGGACTAACAGCGTCATAACATCGTCTTTGCCTTCAAAGCTCGACATGTCGTTGACGAATGTCCTGGTTTCCACTGGGACAGAAGCCCCTGCCAGCATCGCCACGACATCTTCTTTAAGCCCTTCGAAGTCCATCTGGATATAAGCTTTGAGAGCCTCGTATGTCTCTGTCTGGTTCCAATAAGAGTTGAATTTCCCTGTTCGGATCGACTCAACCACAGACCTTGGGCTGTAAATAGAGATCTTAATATCCTGCGGCTTTTTGCCCATGCGGCTGAAGTATTCCAAACGATACCCGTCAAACCAAGCGCGCATCTCTTCCATGTCTACATCGTTGCTGGCACATAAAGATTCTACTTCATTTTCTGTAAAGCCAAAGTATGGGGCAAATTCCCACGGCTCTAGCATTGAGTACTCTGAAAACATGTTTAGCGCGCTGTGTGTGCCATATTTTTTTATAGGAAGGATTCCAGTCATGTACGCTAAAGCAATATACTCTTGGTCTTTGAGCCACATTCGCAGAAAATCGAGGTAAGTTTTCTGGGATACATGGTCTTCTTTATGCTCCCTGAATACACAGTCCCATTCATCGATTAGTATTACAAAAGATTTTCCTGTTTGTTCATATGTTTCACTCATAATTTGGAGAATGTCTGTTTCATCAGCAAGAATAACGTACGGATATTCTTTTTTGATATCTTTTACAATTAGCTTCACTATTCTGGATAACATTTCTACAATAGTGGTTGTACTGCTCAAGAAATCTTGCATATTCAGCATCAAGCAGTTGTATTTATTTAAATGCTCCGGGAAGCTATCATTGTTTTGGATTTTCAAGCTTTTAAACAATTCCCCGGTTTCTTCGCCACACCCGTAGTACGCGCTAAGCATTTCAATTGCCATAGTTTTGCCAAACCTTCGAGGCCGGCTGAGGCAGGCAAATCTTTGAGGAGTGTTTATTATAGAGTTTGTAACTGATATCAAACTGCTTTTGTCAACATAAACCATGCCATTTAGGCTGAATTTGAACTTTTGGCTACCGGGATTCAGATAGGTGCCCATAGCAAACCTCCAAACCAATTTCGAATTAAAATCTATAATTTATAATTATCGGTTGATTGTAAAATGAAGTGCAACTAAAATGACGGCTCAATCGCGAATCCTGAAATATAATGATTTTTGCATGAAAACCACAGGAGGCGAAATGAGCCAAGACAATACTATCACACCAAGCAGGCAATACACACAATTGTCAAAGGACGACAGGATAAAAATAGAAGCAGGGCTGAAGCACGCCGACACCCACTACAAAATAGCCAGGGACCATGGCAGGAGCCAGTCCACAATTGACAGGGAAGTGAAAAAGGGGACAGTACCCCAGCAGAGGAATGGGTCAATAGCCTTCGTATATTTTGCCGATGTCGGGCAGAGCCGGCACGAAGAGGCTAGGCTGGGAAGCCGCAGGCCGCTGAAAATAGCCCAGTGCCGCGCTTTTATGGCAGAAGTGGACAGCAAGATTGCAGGCCACAACAAGAAATGCGGTCCAGACGGCTTTGTGGGCGCGCTAAGGGAATTTGGCGGCTACAGCGCCGAAAACTCGGTGTGCACAAAAACATTGCACAAATACATATCAGAAAGCCTGATGGAAACGAAAACAACAGACCTGCCCAGCAAGCTGAAGCGACTCTCTCTGGCACTTCATTGCAGGTTTTTCTCGCAATATCAGCCGCCTTCTTGAGAGCCAGGCTAACACTGTCTGTAGAAAGCTTATGGGGCTTTCCATCCAAAAAGCAGTAAAACAGCGGGTTTTCACAACCATCTGGATGGAATTCCTCCAAGTATTTTTCAAGGTGCTGTATGGTTTTCGCCATCAAAGGGACATTCCTGCTTTTCCAGCCTTTGCCCACAACAGTTATATATGGGTTTTCAGTTTCCAGGAACAATGAGGACAAGCTCAAATCGACCAGCTCCTGCACCCTTGAGCCTGTGTCATAAAGCAAAACTAGCATCATCCGGTTGAGCCTGTGCTTTGCATTAGCGCTGCCATAGGCTGCCAATATAACTGTGGCGGCAACTAGCTGTAGATATTCGATTGGCTTCTTGGGCTCTTTCAGTTTCTTGACGGCGCATACATCCATATAGGTCCCTCTGGGCTCAAAATCTTCCTGGCTGCAAAATTTTAAGAAAGGCCTGATTGCGGCCAGCTTGAGGTTGATGCTCTTCGGAGAGTAGTTTTTGCCTTTGAGCCACACAATATAGTTCTTTACATTTTCTCTCGTAGACACAGACACATCAAATGTGGCATCCCCATCCCTTAGGCCCATGCATCCATCCACGTATTCCAAGCAAGATTTGAACGGCTGCTTATTGCCGCATAAGGCACGGCAGCATCGCATGGATGTCTTTTCCTTCAATTGCCCGCCTCATTGTGTTGGCGCAAGCGAAATGGTGGTGGAACCCATACGCTACAGGCTTAGCCTTTCCATCCCTCTTTAAACCAGCTGAAAGCCAAATATTCCTGAAGTCTGGCTGGCAATGAGCATGAAGATGTTCAAGGTTACTTGTCAAGTTGCTTTAGGTAGCGTCTGCTTGACAAGTATCGGATTCCAAGTGAATTTTTGTATTTTATAAAATCATTGATTTTGGGCGCGAGCTTGCTGGCAAAACCACCCATGCCGCACCTCCGTCGAGATGCCAACCATCGGCAAGACACATTCTTTGAGCCCTTGTTCGTCTGTAGCAATGTATCCGATTTTCCCGAATAAGTGTAACTATGTCTTAAATGATGTCAAAAAATGGCGCAAATAGGTAGTTTTAGTCTTTCAATGTCACTGAAACATAGTTATAATAGAATTATTATAACTATGTTTCGGGGGGAAGGCGATGGCTTTCCAGACAATCCACACAAAGCCGAATGGCGCCAAATATGTGTACGAGACAGTGAGCTGCTGGGAC
>WRIE01000107.1 GCA_009782875.1 Eubacteriaceae bacterium
AAATATCAGGGGCGAAAGTGCGCTTGGCGGTTGACATTTTAGGGCTGCCCCATGGCATACATGCCACGACAGCCGATTTTACAGACAGGGATGGGGCAATAGAAATAAATGTCGTAAAATGGTATTTTTAATCTTGCCATATTTGTCTATTTATGGTATATTCTCTAGTATATCCATTAGATAGTGACGAAATGTGGTGGATAAATTTCCCATACCTTCATTTTGCCACTTAAATGGGATGTTGTTAAATCAAGCCATATGGACATCTTTGATGAAAATCGATATCAAATATCTTTGGACCAACGCCTGGATTTATTCCAAGCAGCGAGCGCTTTAGCTGAAAATGGGCAGTGGAAGCTGATGGATTCTATATCAGAGCCAGCAGATCTAGTTAGCGATACTGACGGGTTCTTCACTGGGCTCAAATCAAACTCCCCAGACTCAATGCATCCTCTTTACTATAAAGAAATTTGTTTTTTTAATAAAAATACTCGCGAAATCATCTACAATACAAGTTTCGATGCAAATAGGTTGCAAGAATGCATCGAAAAGAAAAGACAACTTGAACAAGAAATAATCAATTTAGCTAATACAAATCGTAACAGCAACAACAGTTTTGATTTCAGCAAGCTTGAAAAACTCCTATTTTGGAAAGCAAAACATGAAAATGAAGCAAAAGAGATTCTCAACCAAGAGAAAGTCTCTGTTTTAGCATTTCGAAGAACAGCCCATAGAGGAGACTATATAATAAGGAAGGGCCAAACAACTTACTCCTTGCAAATTGTGTCTGTTGAAGCAAGGATTTATGCCACAGGGACAATGCTAGTCTCGCTTCATTGCAATAATACTAAGTATAGCGAACTTGCAGATATAGCAAAAATCAATTGCCTTGGTCGCAGATTGTTCTCTCCGTATTTATCAATAAAAGAAAAAGATCGAAATGTGGAGTATTCCGCAGCTGACGAGGCTCCTGATTCAAGCGAGCTTTTTTTGGAGCATGAAGATTCGTGCTCTATCGTAGAAAAAATTTCAATTATCAAAGAAGGCTTTTTTGCAGTTCCTGAATCGTTTTCATTCTTAAATTGCCTTTTATCAGATAAATTCACCTCGCACAAATTCGCCAGAAATAACCAAAACAAACATCAGATCCACGTTGCCTCATGCAATGATGAGCGAATGTTCGTACATTGTTATGTTAAAAATGACAGCCTCATACAATCACTTGAAAAGGTTTTCCCAGATAGGCATAGCCTGTTGTCCATAAATAGGAATAGACCATCCCAAGAACCTCTTAAGCAGTGGTATGCATTAGTTGTAGTAGACATTAACATAAACTCCCCAACATGCAAAAGCAAAGAGCAGCTGCTCAATGAAATCAATGAATATACATATGACCGTTGGCTAGACACAAAAATGGATGGCAACAGCACAATTATGGGGATCACAAGTGATAGTTTTATCCAGCTCACAAATACTGGCGCACCTGATTTTCTTGGCGAAAATTTTAACTGGCATTATTTTCAGCTTGCATGTATATCCATGCTGTACCGTACTTCTGTCCAAAGGTACTATGAAGAAGCTGCAGGAGCCAGCACTTGTGGCAAAATAAGCTCTAAAGCGGCAATTGGCAAATTGCTTGGCTCCATTAATGAGTCTTATCTTCATTTTCAAAATAAAATGTGGTTTCCGGAAGTCACAGCACAACGGCAAGGAAAGGATCTGTTTCGAATTCTGCACAATGCAATGGAAATTCAACGGGATGTAGAGATTTTAGAGCATCTGTTGGAAGTGACCCACGCTTTTGGCCAAACAATCTCATCAAACATGCTTGATAACAGAATGGAAATCCTTACAGTTTTGGGGGCAGGATTTCTGTTTTTTGAAATTGTAATTCGCACTATTTTACAAGATTGCGGTTTTATCGCAAACCTTTTGTCATGGATACTACAAACAAGCGTATTTTTGTTGTTAGCTGTAGCCACAAAAAAGATTTTACCCCAGTTAGCTAAATTATTAAACAGACACTAACCCAATGCAATACAGATCCTAACGAAAGGAGGCATCATTTTGTCTTCATTTAAGCACACATTTATTTTGGAGCAATTAACTCCTTTGATCCATTTTCAAGGCGGGCATCACGACCTGACTGAGAAACAGACATTGTCCCAAGAGGGGGCGACTATTAGAGGGAGCGAATTAAAGCCAAAGCTGGACAAGTTCTTGATCAAGCACGTTTTTAAAAACAAATTTGATAATTACAAAAAATATCTTGTTGGATGGAAATATTTCGCTAGCAAAAAGGATGAAGATGATATCAAACAGAGCGACTTCAATGGGTTAGCTCTGGATTATAAGGTTAAAATTGAAGCGTCTAATGAAATTAAATGCCCAATTGCTTACAGAGGCAAGGGAATTGGCGCATATTTTTTCATGGAAGAGAAAGATGCCAAATACAGCTCAATGTTTGAGCACGTAAATGTTGAAATCCTGTGCATGCACGAGGAATTACTAAAAGAACTGAACCACCACCGCCTGGAAGGCGGTGGGTTCAGGTGTTGCGGCTGGAAGCCGCCTAAAGCACCTTAGAGCTCGTCGATGCCGAAATTGTCTTGTTTCAGGTTCTCTACGATGTCCTGAT
>WRIE01000108.1 GCA_009782875.1 Eubacteriaceae bacterium
TTGTTTTCACCTCTTCGATTTAGTATTACTAAATCGGCTGAAAACAATTCATCTTGCAAGTTGACCTAAAGGTTTCGCCTGGAAGGCGAGGGTTTTAGACCCATTATACAGACAATAAAAAAATGGTTTGCCCCTTTCATCTCAATCACTAACTTCGGTTTCAGGCAGAACAAAGGATTTGGGAGTTTTTGGATGGCTCGCAGCCAAATGGACACCACAGGCCAGCCTCACGACTATGAAAAATGCCTGGCTGAATGTTTTCCTAAGAGCCAAAAGATATACTGGCTGGAGTTTGGCAACCAGTATGGCGATTTGTCGGCAAGAGTAAAATCAACTCTAGATAAAACTAATGATGTCTATAAAATGCTCAAATCCGGAGACAACCCAGGTGAAACAAGCAGCAAACCATATAAGCCATCATACCTCATGAAAAGATATGCCAAGAATAATACAAAAAATGGAAAACTTGCTTACGGAAATGAGAAGAAACAGATTAAGCTAGAGATTCTCCAGCAATTGCCTGATGTATCATACACCGACAAAAGAGCCCATTTCTATGATGATGAAAGAATAAAAATGCCAGAAGATAAAGAGGATAAGTATCTTTTTGCACGAGCACTTTTAGGACTGGCAGACCATTATGAGTTCAGGGATATTGAGTATGTTGTTGATAAACCAAAATTTATGAGGAATCTGACAATTGACATAAGCTCAGATGAGATAAAGCGTTTTAAGTCTCCATTGACATTCAAAGCCTTTCCGGATGAGGCAAAAGCCTACATAATCCCAAATGAGATTAGCAAAGATATGTACTCAAAGCCTTTCACTTTCCAAGCTATAAATAGAGAGCTGGAAACATCCATTACTAATAATAATGGGCAACCTATTAAACCAATCACAGTAAAAACACCATGCGAAAATAACTTTTCATTAATAGGTTTGCTAGACGCCTTTATTGATGATGTACAGAAAGGGGAATATGTTATCAGCGAGAGCGGCAGCGAAATCACAATTCATTCGAAGGAGCATAAGGAATGAAATATGGCGCAATAACAATAGGTCCTGTGTTTGACACAATCAGCCAAGCGCGAAGTGTTTCCGAGCTTTGGACCGCAAGCTATTTATACTCATGGTTCTCCCAGCAACTTGTGGCAAAGCTTCAAGCCGAAAAGGCAGTTATGATTGCACCAAAAGCAATTGAAAATGTAGACACAAAATCTGTAGGCTGTTATTCTGACAGGCTTTATTTTGAGCTGGGCTCTTGGAATGGGAATCAAAAGGAATTTGAAAAAATTGTTTTGAGGATAAAGCACGACTTGGCTGTAGTAATTATTTCGACATTGCATATGCCCAGAGGTTTTGAAGCATGTAAAAAATACCTAGACAAAGCGATATATGCAAAAATGGCAGTTGTGGAACAAAAAGATTTTAACTTAAGCCAGCTCAATAAAATCTTGAACACTTACGAGACAGGGTACGATTTTGTAAGTATCGAGAGCAGAGATGAGTCTGATTTTATTGAGCAGTTTCTAAATAGAAGCATTCTATGGCGGTGCAAGTTTATTGTTGAAGCCAATATGCAAAAAGTCCAAAGAATCGACTCGATCGCTTCAAAAGCCCGGGAAATCCCATATGACAAGGGGGATCTCACAGAAGACGGTGCTGAAGAAGAATTTGTATCAGTTGATTCCCCGAGGATAGCGAAATACTATGCTATCGTATATGCTGACGGCGATGGCCTTGGAACCTATCTAGAAAACCTTAACCAGTCAGATTACGAGAAAACATCTGAAGAGCTGATAAAAACATCCGGCGAGTGCGCACAATCTGTCCGGGATTTCGGAGGACAGCCCATATATTTTGGAGGAGATGACATGTTCTTTATCGCACCTGTTTACAACAAGGAACAGAACAAGCACTTGCTAGCTTTTTTAGGCGAACTGAGAACAATATTCCATAACATGTCAAAAATAAACCAGAGTAATAACAACAACAAAAAGTATTCTATCAGACGCAACAAAACCCGCCATCAGAGCCAACTTAAATTCACATGTGCCACTGATTCGGATAGGCTCTTGCGTTGGCGGCGTAGAACAACTAGCCTGTCTTTCGGAGTATCAATTGCATACTACAAGTACCCAATGTCTCAAGTTATTGAAGACGCAAGAGGCATGCTGTTCGGTGTAGCAAAAGAAGCAGAATGGACTACAGGCAAAAAAAATACCATTGCTTTGCAGCTTCGCAAGAACAGCGGCTCTACCATTAAATTTGCCTTGTCTCCAGAGTTGCTCGAAACCGTGTGTTTGCTTCTTAATTGTTTTCTCAATCAAGATGCATTGCATTCCTTGCACTGGAAAATCTTGACTCAGTTTGATCTTTTATTTGAGCTATTATACTCATTTGACTGTAAGATTATGGGCAATTCATTTGAGGCTGCCAACGAAAGGCTTGAGTTATGGTTCAAAAACAACTTCAATGAGGCTGTGCACAAAGAACGATTAGGAACTGTCAAAAAATAACTTGAACAATTGAAGCAGAAATGGTATGCTATAAACAGAGTAAAGAGGTTATGGAATGAGTGATGTAATTGCTGATAGAATAATGACAATGTTACCAATACTGG
>WRIE01000109.1 GCA_009782875.1 Eubacteriaceae bacterium
ATCAGGACATCGTAGAGAACCTGAAACAAGACAATTTCGGCATCGACGAGCTCTAAGGTGCTTTAGGCGGCTTCCAGCCGCAACACCTGAACCCACCGCCTTCCAGGCGGTGGTGGTTCAGTTCTCTAAAGCAAATCCCCCCTCAATAGCCTCACCAAGACTATATGGACACACTGTACGGCATTTCCAGCATTTTATCACGAATTTTTTATTCTCTATCTGAAAGAATTTGCTGCATTCCTTGCTTCCAAAGGATTCTTGATCGCTAAGCGCGTCAACGGGGCAAATATCCACACAATGGTTGCAGTTTTCGCATAAGCTGGACTGTTGTGTTTCATCGGGAACCAGCTCTGCGTCAGTGAGAACAGCGCTAAACCAAAGACGGTTGCCATATTGCGGATTTGTGAGCAGATAATTTCGGGTGATCACTCCAAGGCCAGCAAGCGCAGCTGCATGTTTTAACGATATATGCCCCCACATCTTTCCATCCACGGTTTTACCTCCCGAAGCGCTGATGGCTTTTGCTTTATAGCCATTTTTTTTAGTGATTTGTTTTGCTACTATTTTTGCAACCTCTGTCATTTTAGTAAGGATGGCATTTCGAAGCGCAGTGTATTCCGGCGGCTCCATACTTAGAGTTTTCCGTGTAAAAGGGATGCACAAAACGATAACAGAACGGCAGTTTTCAAGGATATCGTTTGGTTTGAATCCGGCAGGCGCTTTTTCAAAACTGCTTGATGCGCATATGCCTACTAGAGTTGCGCCTGCCTCGATTCCATATTGCTTTGCGAGTTCGCTTGTTAATTCGATTTTCGCCATTTTGTAATAACTCCTTTGCCATCTAAATGATTTTCATGCCCTTATAGCAGGGATGTTCCCATTAACCTATTCCATACTGCAAACAAAACCGGTTTACATCATCAATATGGAGAGCAACAACACGCACTCGCTAATTGATGGGAATTGTCATTGCATAATAGTTAAAACACACATCCCGATGCTTTCTGAAATCATACGAAAAAGAGATGGAAGCAAATAGCAATCCCACCCTATTCTAGCACACTTGTTGCTTAGCGAGCAGACAGTGGGATCAAATAAAATGCTTGTTACAACTTGTGTATTTGGCAAATTTAAGCAAGAATTTTTTGAGGCTGGCTATAGAAATGAGCGAGAGGGTGATTGTAAAATGAAGAGCAACTGGGGTGTGTTTTAAAAATGGTGCCTCGCCCACAACAATCGCAATAAATCCCAAAATAGGATAAAAATTGACATTTTAAATAGATCCAGCTTGCCCATTCTGTTATCCTTATATCGACAATGAAAATAAGGGGAAAAGGGGCTGGACCTATGTGGATTTTAACACGCAGAATGCCCCGGTGGCAAGCGTTGGCAAGAGCAAGCACAAAAAACAAGCAAGAGCAGCCCCAAGAAGACCGGCATCTATTGAGCGAGAAACTTATATCCTGCCTAAGGCAGTTTATTGGCGATGAAGACAGGGCAGGAAAGCGGGGCAGGCCGCCGATGCCCGTCGAAGCAGTCCTCCAAGCCCTTTCATGGCTGCTGTCGGCAGGGGCCCCGTGGCGGGATTTGCCAGCGAGTCTCGGCAAGTGGCAGACAGTTTATGGAAGGTTCCGCAAATGGGTGAAAGAAGGCTTGGCTGGTAAGATCCTTGAGAGCATAGCTGCCGAGCCTGCCGGGGAGGGCATGTAGACTCGACGTACGTAAAGGCGCACCGCGCCTCTGCCGGAGCCGCTGTTGCATCGGCAGGCCCGCAAGGGCAGGGCACCGGCTCGGCGCGCGGGGGCAGGGCGGCAAAGATCCACGCCCTTGTTGACGGCGATGGGAAGCCAGCGGCAATCCTCTGGACGCCTGCCAGCATGAACGACAGCCGGGCTGCTGTCCCGCTGTTTTATGACGCGGAATTTGGGGATGGCGCAAGAGTGGCTGGAGACAAGGCATATGGCTCTGTGGATATAAGAACGTATCTTCAGGGCGTGGGGGCAGAGCTGGTCTCTCCGCCAAAGAGAAACGCCAAAGACCCAGAGCCCTATGACAAAGAGTTTTACAAAAGGCGCAACATAGTTGAACGCTTTTTCTGCAGGCTTAAAGACTTTAGGCGCGTATCCATGCGCTTTGACAAGCTTCTATCAATGTTCGAGGCATTTGTCGCGCTAGCAGCTTTTATAATTTATGCAAGTTAGCGCTATGAGTTTTATTTTTAAAACACACCCTAAAATAATGGACCAAACACGAATCCTGTAATATAATGATTTTACGCAAAAACCACAGGAGGCGGAATGAACCAAGACAATACTGTCACACCAAGCAGGCAATACACACAATTGTCAAAGAAAAAATAGAAGCAGGGCTTAAGAGGATGTTTAGTATCTCCTCAAAAGAACAGAAATAAATGACAATACAAACATTTGACAAAATGTGCTCAAATGCCTTTCGCAAACCTTCCACAGCCTCCGGCAATTGTCAGCCCATCCGAATGATCTTTCAACAATCCATCTTTTGGGAAGGACAATGAACATATGGGCCTCGTTGCGC